>QHTS01000161.1 GCA_003220905.1 Gemmatimonadota bacterium
ACGTCGTCTTCCCGTGGTCCACGTGCCCGATGGTCCCCACGTTCACGTGCGGCTTCGTGCGTTCGAATTTGGCTTTAGCCATGGAACCCTCAAAAAGAATAAATACGTTTCACACAACCGTACGTCTTTGCGCGACGCCTTCGTGCTACGTCTTCGTGTTACGTCTCTGCTCGACGTCTTTTTTCTATCCTTTCACTTTCGACACAATCTCTTCCGCTTTCGATTTCGGAACTTCTTGGTAGTGACTGAACTGCATGCTGTATATCGCGCGGCCCTGGCTCATCGAGCGGAGCGTGGTCGAGTAGCCGAACATTTCGGAGAGCGGCACGCTCGCGGCGACCACGTGCGCGTCGGCGCGCTGCGTCATCCCGCCGATCTTCCCCCGGCGCGCCGACAAATCGCCGATGACATCCCCCATGTAGTCGGCGGGGGTCACGACCTCCACGTCCATGATCGGCTCGAGCAGGATGGGATGCGCCTGGCGGGCCGCTTCCTTCACCGCCATGGAGCCCGCGATCTTGAAGGCCATCTCGCTCGAGTCAACGTCGTGGTACGACCCGTCCACGAGCTCGACTTTCACGTCCACCATCGGGTAGCCCGCGAGCACGCCGTTCTCGAGCGCTGCCTTGACGCCCTGCTCGACCGGGCCGATGTACTCCCGCGGGATCACGCCGCCCACGATGTTGTCCTCGAACACGAAGCCCGTCCCGGGCTCACCCGGCTCCATATGGATGACCACGTGCCCGTACTGGCCGCGGCCGCCCGTCTGCCGGATGAACTTCCCCTCCACGTACTCGACGCGCTTGCGCACCGTCTCGCGGTAGGCCACCTGCGGCCGGCCGACGTTGGCGTCGACCTTGAACTCGCGCTTCATCCGTTCGACCAGGACTTCCAGGTGCAGCTCGCCCATCCCTGAGATGATGGTCTGCGCCGTCTCGGCGTCCGAATGTACCCGGAAGGTGGGGTCTTCCTCGGAGAGCTTCTGCAGCGCGATGGACAGCTTGTCCTGGTCGGCCTTGGTCTTGGGCTCGATGGCGACCGAGATCACCGGCTCGGGGAACTTCATCGCCTCGAGGATGATCGGGTGGCCCTCGTCGCACAGCGTGTCGCCGGTCTTGGTGTCCTTGAGCCCGATGGCCGCCGCGATGTCGCCCGCGCGCACCTCTTCGATCTCCTCGCGCTTGTTGGCGTGCATCTGCAGCAGGCGGCCGATGCGCTCCTTCTTGTCCTTCGTGCTGTTATAGATGTAGGAGCCGGCGGCGAGCACGCCCGAGTAGACCCGGAAGAACGTCAGCTTCCCGACGTACGGATCGGTCATGATCTTGAACGCGAGCGCGGAGAAGGGCTCCTCGTCGGCGGCCTGGCGCAGCGCGTGCGTGGCGTCGTGGTGTGGCAGGTGGCCCTGAATGGCTGGCACGTCGACCGGCGACGGCAGGTAATCCACCACGGCGTCGAGCAGCGCCTGGACGCCCTTGTTCTTGAAGGCGGCGCCGGCGAGCACCGGGACGACCTTGCCGGAGATGGTCGCCTTGCGCAGCACCGTCCGGATCTCGTCTTCGGAGAGCTCGTGCTCTTCGAGATACTTGTGCAGGATCGCGTCGTCCTGCTCGACGATCGACTCGAGCAGGTGGTGGCGCATCTCCTTCACTTTGTCTTTCAGCGCGGCCGGCACCGGCCCCTCGACGTACTTTTTGCCGAGCGACGCGTCGTCGTACACGATCTCGACCTGGCGGATCAGGTCGATGATGCCGGTGAAGAGCTCGCCCGAGCCGAGCGGCAGGTGGACCGGCACGACGTTGGCGCCGAGGCGCTCGCGCACCATCTTGACGCACATCTCGAAGTCCGCGCCCACGCGGTCCATCTTGTTGACGAAGATGATGCGCGGGACGTGGTAGCGGTCGGCCTGGCGCCACACCGTCTCGGTCTGGGGCTCGACGCCGCCCACCGCGTCGAGCACCGTGATGGCGCCGTCCAGGACCCGGAGGGAACGCTCCACCTCGACGGTGAAGTCCACGTGCCCGGGGGTGTCGATGATGTTGATGCGGTGCTGGTGGCCGCGGCGGGGCCAGAAGGCGGTGGTGGCGGCGGAGGTGATGGTGATGCCGCGCTCCTGCTCCTGCTCCATCCAGTCCATGGTGGCGGTGCCGTCGTGCACCTCGCCCAGCTTGTACGTCCGGCCGGTGTAGTACAGGATTCGCTCGGTCGTAGTCGTTTTCCCGGCATCGATGTGGGCCATGATGCCGATGTTCCGAATCTTGTCGAGCGGCGTAGTGCGTGGCATTCAGTCCCTTTAATCAGCAAAAACGCGGGGCGACCGTGACGCCCATGAGGGCCGGTCTCGCTCCGCCATCATCCGTGTAGGGGCGCAGCATGCTGCGCCCCTGCAACTAGGATGCAGGATCCCTTAAGGCAGGGTCCCGAAGTTGTCGGTTTAAGCGTTTTGCCAGGGGCACGGCCCCCGGCGTCTGTGAACCCCGGGGCATGGCCCCGGCGTTAGCCCCACCCTTACCACCTATAGTGCGCGAATGCCCGGTTTGCTTCGGCCATCCGGTGCGTGTCTTCCTTCTTCTTAATCGTCTCACCCTCGCCCTTCGAGGCGAGGATCAGCTCGGCGGCCAGCCGCTCCGCCATGTTCTTTTCGCGGCGCGCGCGGCTGAACGAGATCAGCCAGCGCATGCCGAGCGCGGTGCGCCGCTCGGGCCGGACTTCGACCGGCACCTGGTAGGTCGCGCCGCCCACTCGCCGGGACTTCACCTCGAGCGCCGGCTTCACGTTCGAGAGTGCCTGCTTGAAGATGTTCACGCCCGGCTGGCCGGTGCGCTGCTCGATCAGGTCCATCGCCGAATAAAACACGCGCTCGGCGAGCGACTTCTTGCCCCGCTCCATGAGGTTGTTCAAGAACTTGGAGACGGTCTGGCTGTCGTAGCGCGGATCGGCCGGGACGGGCCGGCGGACCGCTTTCTTTCTGCGGCTCATGTGGCCGCCGGCTTGGGCCGCTTGGCCCCGTACTTGGAGCGCGACTGCTTGCGCTCGTTCACGCCCGCGGCGTCGAGCGTGCCGCGGATGATATGGTAGCGCACGCCCGGCAGGTCCTTCACCCGTCCGCCGCGGATCATCACGATCGAGTGCTCCTGCAGGTTATGCCCTTCGCCCGGGATGTAGGCCGTCACCTCGAAGCCGTTGGTCAGCCGGACCCGCGCGACCTTGCGCAGCGCCGAGTTCGGCTTCTTGGGCGTCGTGGTGTAGACGCGCGTGCAGACGCCGCGCTTCTGCGGATTGCCGCGCAGCGCGGGCGCCTTCTCTTTTGCTTCCATGTCGCGCCGGCCGTGGCGGACGAGCTGATTGATGGTCGGCATAACCCCTGAGAAAAAGTTGCCAAATATCCTTGCAAAATAGAGGGGGCGACCCCGCCCGCGCCACCCCACACCGTCAGCAGTCGCAAGACGGCAAGCCGCAGGTAGCGCCAAACCATTGACCACATGACCACCACGTGACTATCATGTGACCATGAAAGAGGACAAGCCACAGCGCGTCGGCATCGCGGAGTTCAAGGCGCGCCTGAGCGCATATCTCCGGGGGGTACGGCGGGGAGAGCCAATCACCCTGTACGATCGGGACACACCGGTTGCGCGGGTGGTGCCCCTCGAGTCGCGCGCGGGCCCGCTCGTGGTGCGGGAGGCCGTGACCCGGCCGCGAGACGTGGACTTGCCGGCTCCTCTGGGGCGCCCGATTGACAGCCTCGCCGCCCTGCTCGAGGAGCGGCAGGGGGAGCGGTGATCGCCTATGTCGACGCGTCCGTGGTGCTCCGAGTGCTCCTGGGTGAGCCGGGCCGGCTGCGCGAGTGGCGGCAGCTCGAGACCGCGGTGTCGAGCGCGCTGGCGGAGGTGGAGCTACTGCGCACGCTCGACCGGCTGCACCTGCGCGGCGGGTTGACCCTCGAGGAGACGGCCGAGCGCCGCGGCGCGGCGTTCCGCCTGTTGCACGCGGTCAGCCTGGCGGACGTCTCGGCGCCGATCCTCCGCCGGGCCGAGGACCCGTTCCCAACTCCGCTGGGCACGCTCGACGCGATCCACCTGGCGACGGCGCTCGCGTGGCGTGAGGCGCGGCATCCGGGGCTGATCGTGGCGACGCACGACCCGCAACTCGCGCTGGCAGCGCGGGCGTGCGGGTTTGAGGTGGTGGGAGTAGCGGGATGAGGTCCTGCCTCAGTAAGTCAGGCTTCGATCACCCTCACCTTGTAGAGCCGGAAGCTCCGGTCGGCGGTGAGAATCGACAGGTCCTCGCTTAATCCCGATTTCCCAGGCGCTGGCGGCCGAGAGCAGCAACTCATTGTCAGTGGGACCAGACTCACGCACCGGGGACCGAAAAACGACAAACGCCCGGAATCTCTCCCGGGCGCCGTCACGTTTCAGTCCACCTACTTGGTAGGGGCGCAGCATGCTGCGCCCCTACATGAATCCTACCGTCCGACCGTCCACCTGTCCGTCTGTCCGACCGTTCAGTCCGCCTCCACTTCCTCCGGGAACGGACTCGGCACCGCGCCCGCCACAGGCTCGGGCGGGGGTGGCGGCGGCTGGAACCCCTCCGGCGGCTCGATCTCGATGTCGTGGTACCGGTAAATGCCCGTCCCCGCCGGGATGAGATGGCCGATGATGATGTTCTCCTTCAACCCCAACAAGTCGTCCCGCGCGCCGCGGATCGCCGCGTCGGTCAATACGCGCGTGGTCTCCTGGAACGACGCCGCCGAGATGAACGACTGCGTCGTCAGGCTTGCCTTGGTGATCCCCAGGAGCAGTGGCTCGTTGGTCGGGGGCTTGCCGCCCTTCTTCACGACCCGGTCCTTCGCGTCGGAGAAGGTCTGCTTGTCCACGTTCTCCCCCTCCAGGAACTCCGTGTCGCCGGGCTCGACGATCTTCACCTTCTGCAGCATCTGGCGCACGATCACGCCGATGTGCTTGTCGTTGATCTTCACGCCCTGCAACCGGTACACCTCCTGGACCTCGTTGAGCAGATACTCCTGCACCGCCCGCGGGCCCTTGATCCTCAAAATATCGTGCGGGTTCACCGGTCCCTCGGTCAGGCGGTCGCCGGCGCGCACGCGGTCGCCCTCATGCACGCGCAAATGCTTGCCCGCCGGCACCTCGTACAGCTGCGGCTCCCCCTCCTCGGGGTGGACGTAGATCTCGCGCTTGCCGCGCTTGATCTCGCCGAACCGCACCGTGCCGTCGATCTCGGAGATCGTCGCCGGATCCTTGGGCCGCCGGGCCTCGAACAGCTCCGCCACGCGCGGCAGGCCGCCAGTGATGTCGCGGGTCTTGTACGCCTCGCGCGACACCTTCGCGAGCACGAGCCCTGCGTACACCTCCTGGCCGTCCTCTACGGTGAGCTGCGCCCCCTCCGGGATGACGAAGTCGCGCAGCCGCTTTTCTTTCTCCCCCTTCTTCTGGATGATCTCGATGTGCGGGTGCAGCTTCTTCTCCCGGTCCTCGATGATCACCCGCTGGCGCCGCCCGGTGAGCTCGTCCAGCTCCTCGCGCACCGTCTCCTCCTCGACGATGTCCACGAACCGTACCACGCCCCCCACGTCCGTCATGATCGGGTTGGTGTAGGGGTCCCACGTGAACAGCACCGAGTCGCGCGCCACCTTGGCACCGTCCGGCACCATCAGCGTGGCGCCGAGCGGCACGTGGAAGCGCGAGTGCACGGAGAGCTTGCCTCCACCGCCCGCCTCGCCGTGGGACGCCGCCTTGAGGATCAGCTCGCCCTCGTAGCTCGTCACGATCTTCTGTTTCTCCGGCGTCTCGACAAAGATGAGCCGGTCGCCGTACTCGATCACGCCTTCGACCTTGGTCTTGCGCACCGTCTGCTCGGCGATCCGCGCCGCCGTGCCGCCGATGTGGAAGGTCCGCAACGTCAGCTGCGTGCCCGGCTCGCCGATCGACTGCGCGGCGAGGATCCCGACCGCCTCCCCCAGGTCCACCATGTCCATGGTGGCGAGGTTGCGGCCGTAGCACATCCGGCACACGCCGCGCTTCGCCTCGCAGGTGAGCACGGAGCGGATGCGGACGGCCTCGATCCCCGCGTCCTCGATCGCCTGCGCGGTCTCCTCGTCGATCAGCTTCCCGGCCTCGACCAGCACTTTGGCCCGCTCGTCCTCGTCCAGCTCGTGCGGATCGGTGACCTCGTCGAGCGCCACGCAGCCCACCAGGCGCTCGCGCAGCGGCTCGATGATGTCCTCGCCCTCCTTCAACGCCGACATCTCGAGGCCGAGGATCGTGCCGCAGTCCTCCTCGGTGATCGTGACGTCCTGCGCCACGTCCACCAGGCGGCGCGTCAGGTAGCCCGCGTCCGCGGTCTTCAACGCCGTGTCCGCTAGACCTTTGCGGGCGCCGTGGGTCGAGATGAAGTACTCGAGCACCGACAGACCTTCGCGGAAATTCGACTTGATCGGGCTCTCGATGATCTCGCCGATGCCGCCCGTGAGCTTCTTCTGCGGCTTCGCCATCAGGCCGCGCATCCCGGCGAGCTGGCGGATCTGGTCGCGCGAGCCCCGGCTCCCCGAGTCGAACATCATGAACACCGGGTTGAACCCGCCCTTGGACCGCTGCATGGTCTTCACCATGGCGTCCGCGATGTCGTTGTTCGCGTGCGTCCAGGCGTCGATCACCTTGTTGTAGCGCTCGCCGAAGGTGATCTGGCCGGTGGCGTACGCCCGCTGGAACCGCTCAACGCGGCCCTCGGCATCATGCAGCAGGCTCGCCTTCTCGGCCGGGATCTCCAGGTCCTCGACCCCGATCGACACGCCGCCCATGGTGGCGTAGCGGAAGCCGAACTCCTTGAGATTGTCGAGAAACTGCACCGTGCTCGCGAGCCCCGCCCGCCGGTAGCTGTCGAACACCAGCTCCGACAGGTCGCGCTTGCGCATCGCCTGGTTCAGGAACCCCTCGCGCCGGATGCCCTCGGGGAGGATGCTGTGGAAGATCGCCCGCCCCGCGGTCGTGTACACCCAGCGCGCGTCGTCCCAGAAGTGCACTGGCGAGTGGTACGCGAGCCGCTTGGTCGCCAGCCCCATGTCGAGCTCCGCGAGCGAGCCCACGCGCGCCGCCTTCGCCTTGACCTCCGCCTGCTCGAAGTCGGCCGGCTCCTTCGTGAGGAAGTAGCAGCCCAGCACCATGTCCTGCGACGGCTCGGCCACGGGCCGGCCGTCCGAAGGCTTGAGCACGTTGTTGGACGAGATCATGAGCAGCCGCGCCTCGATCTGGCTCTCGAACGAGAGCGGCACGTGTACCGCCATCTGATCGCCGTCGAAGTCCGCGTTGAACGCCGCGCACACGAGCGGATGAATCCGGATCGCCTTGCCTTCCACCAGCACCGGCTCGAACGCCTGGATCCCGAGGCGGTGGAGCGTCGGCGCGCGGTTCAGGAGCACCGGGTGATCCTGGATGATTTCTTCCAGGATCTCGTACACCTCCGGGGATTCCTTTTCGACGATCTTCTTCGCCCGCTTGACCGTCTCGGCGATCCCCTTCTCCACCAGCTTGTGGATGATGAAGGGCTTGAACAGCTCGACCGCCATGGCCTTGGGGAGCCCGCATTGGTGCAGCCGCAGCTCCGGGCCCACCACGATCACCGACCGGCCCGAGTAGTCCACGCGCTTGCCGAGCAGGTTCTGGCGGAACCGGCCCTGCTTGCCCTTGAGCATGTCGGACAGCGACTTCAAGGGCCGCTTGCCGCGCCCGCGGATCGCCTTCGAGCGGCGGCCGTTGTCGAACAGCGCGTCCACCGCCTCCTGCAGCATGCGCTTTTCGTTCCGGAGGATGACCTCCGGCGCCCGGTGCAGGATCAGCTTCTGGAGCCGGTTGTTGCGGTTGATGACGCGGCGGTACAGGTCGTTCAGATCGCTCGTCGCGAACCGCCCCCCGTCCAACGGCACGAGCGGCCGCAGGTCGGGCGGGATGACGGGGACCACGTCCAGGATCATCCAGCGCGGGTCGTTGCGGCCTTCGCCGGCGTTGCCGGAGTTCCGGAACGCATCGACGATCTTCAGGCGCTTGAGCTGCTGCTTCTTGCGGTGCTGGCTCGTCTCGCCCGCGACTGCCTCGCGCAGCTCGTCCGCCAGCTTGTCGACGTTGAGCCGTTCGAGCAGCGCCCGCACCGCCGGCGCGCCGATGTCGGCCTTGAACGCCGCGTCGCCCTCGGCCTTCGCCTTGGCGCGCAGCTCGAGGAACCGGTCTTCGTCGAGCAGCTCCTTGTCCTGCACCTCCTGCTCGCCCGGCTCGATGACGACGTAATTCGTGTAGTAAATCACCCGCTCGAGATCCCGCAGGGTCATGTCGAGCAGGTTGCCCATGGGCGACGGCAGCGTCTTGAAGAACCAGATGTGCGCCACCGGCACCGCGAGCTCGATGTGCCCCATGCGCTCGCGGCGCACCTTGGAGAGCGTGACCTCCACGCCGCAGCGGTCGCAGATGACGCCGCGGTAGCGGATGCGCTTGTACTTGCCGCAGTGGCACTCCCAGTCCTTCACCGGGCCGAAGATGCGCTCGCAGAACAGCCCATCCCGTTCCGGCTTGAAGGACCGGTAGTTGATGGTCTCGGGCTTGGTGACCTCGCCCCAGGACCACCAGGTACGCTGGCCCTGCAGCTCGAGGCGCTCGCGCTCCTTGGAATCGCGAGGGCCCCGGATCTCCTCCGGGGAGGCGATCCGGATCTGGATATAGTCGAAGCTCGAGCTCTTCGGCTCGCGCCCGCTCCGGAAATCAATCATCGAGTCTCTCCCTCCCCTTACTCTTCAACGTCCTCGGTGGTGCCCAGGGTCACCTTCAACCCCAGGGCCTGGAGTTCCTTCACCAACACGTTGAAGGACTCGGGGATGCCGGGTTTCGGCAGGTTCTGCCCCTTTACGATGGCTTCGTACACGCGGCTGCGGCCGTTCACGTCGTCCGACTTGACGGTCAGGATCTCCTGCAGCGTGTGCGCCGCCCCGTAGGCTTCCAGCGCCCAGACCTCCATCTCGCCGAACCGCTGGCCGCCGAACTGCGCCTTGCCGGCGAGCGGCTGCTGCGTCACCAGCGAGTACGGTCCGATGGAGCGGGCGTGAATCTTGTCGTCCACCAGGTGCGACAGCTTCATCATGTAAATCGAGCCGACGGTCACGTCGGACGAGAAGAACTCGCCCGAGCGGCCGTCGCGCAGACGCGCCTTCCCCGTCGGCGTGAGGCCGGCGGCCTTGAGCAGCTCGTTCGCCGCCTGGTCCACGTCCGCTTCGGACTTGGGTCCGAGCAGCGCGGCGAGCGCCGGCAACCCCATCGCTTCGAGCACGTCGGCCGGCTTGTCGCGCTCCAGGAACTTTTCGCTCTCCTTGAGGCCCGCCTTGAGGGCGGCCTGCTCCGGCTTCGGCAGGTCGTCGCCTTCCAGCCGCACCTGGTGGAACTCCCGCTCCGCCCGCCGCAGGTCGAGCTGCCGCTCGGCGAGCTCCTTCGCCGCGGCCCGCAGGAAATCGACGAACTGGTGATGCACGTCCCGCGTCTCCTGCGCGAGCGCCCGGCTGGCGAGCAGCGCGATCCCCGCCTTGGCGAGGTCGGGCCGGCCGCCGTTCGTGGCCGGGAGCCGCCGCAGGTCGTCGGCGATGCGGCGCACCGTCTCGGGATCGAGCTCCGGCGGGCGCGTCGCGAGCTGCAGCCCCTCGGCCGCCCACGTGAGCCCGGCGAGCCGGAGCAGCACGCCGATCTCCGTCTCGTCCGCGCCCTGGAACACGGGCGTCTTGGCCTCGAAGCCCAGGATGGTCGCCGCCCAGCCGAGGTGGGTCTCGAGAATCTGGCCCACATTCATACGCGACGGCACGCCCAGCGGATTGAGCACGATGTCCACCGGCGCTCCGTTGGGAAGGAACGGCATGTCCTCCTCCGGCACGATGCGCGCGATGATGCCCTTGTTCCCGTGGCGGCCAGCCATCTTGTCCCCCACCGAGATCTTCCGCTTCTCGGCGACGTACACCTTCACGAGCTGGATCACCCCCGGCGGGAGCTCGTCCGGCTGGAGGATCTTGTCGATCTGGTCCTCGGACTTCTCCTCGATCTTGGCGCGCTCGGCCGCCGCGGCGTCGAGCACCGCGCGGATCCGCTCGTTCACCGGCTTGTTGGTCACCCGCAGCGTCTTCAGGTCGACGTCCGCGAAGTTGACCTCGGCGAGCTGCTGCCGCGCCAGCTTCGTGCCTTGCGGCAGGTACTCCTCGACCGTTCCGGCCTTGAGCATCAGGCCGACGTCCTGCCCCGCCAAGAGCTCGCGGAGCTCCGCAAACATCGCCTCCGAAATGCGGGCCTTCTCGTCCGTCTCGAGCCGGCGCACCTCGCCGATGCGCTCGCCGCGGTCCTTTTCGACCACCTGGTCCTCGATGCGCGAGAAGATCTTCACGTCGATGACCACGCCCTCCATCCCCGGCGGCACCTTGAGCGACGAGTCCTTCACGTCCTTCGCCTTCTCGCCGAAGATGGCCGTCAGGAGCTTCTCCTCGGGACTGAGCTCCGTTTCGCCCTTGGGCGTGATCTTGCCCACCAGGATGTCGCCCGCCTTGACGTGCGCCCCGATGCGGACGATGCCCCGCTCGTCCAGATCGACGAGCGATTCCTCGGCCACGTTGGGGATCTCGCGCGTGATCTCCTCACGGCCCCGCTTGGTGTCCCGGACGTGGAGCTCGAGTTCTTGGATATGGATCGACGAATACACGTCGTCCTTCACCAGGCGCTCCGACAGGACGATCGCGTCCTCGAAGTTGTGCCCGTACCAGGGCATGAACGCGACCAGCACGTTCGCGCCCAGCGCCAGCTCGCCCCGCTCCGTGCCCGCGCCGTCGGCGACGATCTGACCGGCCTTCACTTTCTGGTCCACATGCACCAGCGGCCGCTGATTGATGGCCGTGTCCTGGTTGGTGCGCCAGAACTTCTTCAACCGGTAGCGGTCGTGCTGCTTGAGCCGCGCCAGGGGGTGATCCCCGGACTTCGCCTCCTCCTCGCCGGCGTCGATGATGATCTCGTCGGCCGTGACGCGGGTGACCACCCCAGCCCGCCGGGCGATCACCACGGCGCCCGAGTCGCGCGCCACGGTCTCCTCGAGCCCGGTCCCCACGAGGGGGGCTTGCGGGAAGAGGAGCGGCACCGACTGCCGCTGCATGTTGGAACCCATGAGCGCACGGTTCGCGTCGTCGTGCTCGAGGAACGGGATCAGCGCCGCGGCGATCGACACGAGCTGCTCGGGCGCCACGTCCATGAAGTCGATCCGCGCCGGCGGCAACAGCGGGTAGTCGTCCCGCTTGCGGCACAGCACCAGCTCGTCCGCGAAGTGACTGTCCTCGGTGAGGCGGGCGTTCGCCTGCGCCACCGCGTACTCCTCTTCTTCCGAGGCCGACAGCCAGCGGGTTTCGTCCGTCACCTTGCCGCTCTTCACCACGCGGTACGGCGTCTCGATGAAGCCGAGGTCGTTCACGCGCGCGTAGCAGGACAGGCTCGTGATGAGCCCGATGTTCGGGCCTTCCGGCGTCTCGATCGGGCACATGCGGCCGTACTGGCTGTAGTGCACGTCGCGCACCTCGAACCCGGCCCGCTCGCGCGTCAGCCCCCCCGGCCCCAGGGCCGAGAGGCGCCGCTTGTGCGTCAGCTCGGCGAGCGGGTTGGTCTGATCCATGAACTGCGACAGCTGCGAGCTGCCGAAGAACGCCTGGATCACCGCGCTCACCGTGCGGGCGTTCACCAGGTCGTCCAGGGTGATCCGCTCCGGGTCGTTGTTGATGCTCATCCGCTC
>QHTS01000162.1 GCA_003220905.1 Gemmatimonadota bacterium
CGCGGGGCTCCTGAGCGTGCGCCAGGAACGCCGAACCTATCCCACGACCGCCGAGCTCGGTCTCACGAATCGCCTTTCCGTGAGCCTCATGGTGCCGATGGTCCGCGTGGCGACGCGGGCGTCGCTCCAGCTCTCGAACCGGGGCGCCAACCTCGGCGTGAATCCGCTGGTGCTGAACGCGCTGGGAGCGCGCGGCACGGATTCGGCCTTCTTCGCGCAATTCGACCAGGCTCTGGCTCAGCTCGACCAGCAGGCCGCCGGATGTGCGGCCCCTCCGTCGCCGTGTGCGGAACGAGACAGCTCGGCGCGCTGGCGTTCAGTGCGCGATGCGCTGCACGGCGCCGTGTACGGCGTGGGCCAGACCGGCTCGCCGTTTCTGCCGCTCGATACCTCGACCGCCGGCCAGGCCATCGACACCGCGATCGCCCGCATCCAGCAGGGCTTCACTATGACTTTTAGGATCGCGGGGTTCGACACCTCGGTCGCGCTCGCGTCGGACACGCTCACCGGCGCCTCGTTCGAGCAGATACTCCTCAGCCCCGATCCGAACGGGTTCGGGTACGCCACCGTGCCGTTCATCCGGAACTTCCGCTACCGCCTGGGCGACGTGGAGCTCGCCGCGAAGTACCGGCTCCTGGCCGGTACGCATTACTCGGCCGCAATACAAGCGCTGGTCCGCCTGCCGACGGGAGCCAAGGATTCGGCCAACGACCTGCTCATCCAGTCGGTCGGCGATCACCAGCTGGACCTCGAAGGGCGGCTGATGCAGGAGCTGACGGTGGGGCCACTCTGGCTCAACGTGGCCGTCCGCGCCGGGATGCAGCGGCCGGGGACGCGGGTGCGCCGCGTCGCGCCGTGGGACGCGTTTCTGGTCCCCGCGGCGGCCACGGCGGACCTGCGCTGGGATCCCGGAGACTACGTTGGCGTGGACGTCGCGCCGCTGGTGCGCCTCGCGCCGGAATTCGCGGCCGGGGTCACCGCGGGCTACTTCTCCAAGGAGCGCGACCACTACGCGTTTCAATCGTCGCAGGACTCGATCGCGCTCACCACTCGAATGGGATTCGCCACGCCAGCCAGCGTGCTGGACCAGGGTACGGCACAACGCTGGCTCCGCCTCGGGTTCGCCGTGACGTACCACGTCCCGGGCGTCGAGGGAGGGTTCTCGATCGAGCAGACCGTCAGCGGCGCTGGGCTCGTCCCCGGGGCGACGGTGTATCGGCTCGTGCTCCGGGCGACCCGGAAGCTTTTCTGAGCAGCTCGGCAGCGTGACGGAGCGCGGTCCGCATGTCGGGGTCGCCGAGCATGCGGGCCAGCTCCCGCGTGCGCCCCTCGCCGGTAGCGACCTGCACGTCGCTCGTCGCGATCCCGCCTCGCGCCCCCTTCGCCACCACCAGATGGTGATTCGCGTAGGCCCCGATCTGCGGGAGATGCGTAATCACGAGCGCCTGCCGCGCCCCCGGCGGGGCCTGCGCCACCATCGCGAGCGCTTCCCCTACCCGGGCACCCACCTCACCCCCGATGCCCTGGTCCACCTCGTCGAATACCAGCGTCGGGACTGCGTCGTGCTGCGCCAGAACGACTTTCAGCGCCAGCATCAGCCGTGACAACTCGCCTCCTGAGGCGACTTTGGCGAGCGGACGAGCGTCCATTCCCACGTTCAACGTCACCTCGAACGTCACGTCCTCGGCACCAGTTGCGTGGTGAGTGGTGCGTGGTTGCAGGCGCGCGAAAAATCGGCCGCCCGGCATGCCGAGGGCCGGCAGGAGCGCGTTGACGGCGTCGGCGAGCCGTTCGGCGCCGCCGCTCCGCTTCGCCGTCAGCGCCGTGCAGGCGCGAGTGAAATCGGCCGCCCGAGTCCCGCGCTCGGCCGCGATGTGGCGCAAGTCCAGGTCCGCCGTATCCAGCAGCTCGAGCTCGCGCGTGGCCCGATCCCGCGTGGCGAGCACGTCCGGAAGCGTCGGACCGTACTTCTGGGTGAGGCGGAACAGCACGTCGCGCCGCTGCTCGACGGCGCCGAGCCGCTGGGGGTCGCTCTCGATGGCGGCGGCGTAGTCTCGCGCCGCCTGGGCCAGCTCTTCGACGTTCGCGAATGCGCCGTCCAGGAGCTCCTGCCACTTGGCCACGGACGGATCGAGTCGCATGAGGCCGCCGAACAGCTTGGCCGCGCCGGAGAGGCTGGCGGTGTCGAGCGCCTGCTCGAGCTCGCGCGACAAGCGGCCTAGCTCGTCGGCATGCGCAAGGCGCTTCGCCTCGACCTCCAGGGTCTCCGCCTCGCCGTTCTGGGGCGCCGCGCGCTCGATTTCTTCGACGACATGGCGGAGGTAATCCGCCTTGCGGCGCACCTCCTCGCGTCGGGCCGTGAGCTCGCCCTCCCGCCGCTCGAGCTCGCGGAGCCGCTCGTGCGCATCGCGCACCGCCGTCCGCTCCACCGCGGCGTCGGCGTAGGCATCGAGCATATCGCGCTGGGCGTCGGGCCGCAGCAGGGACTGGGTCTCATGCTGGCCGTGCAGGTCCACGAGGAGCGCGCCGAGCTGCGCCAGGACACTGACGGTCGTCGGGCTGCCGTTGACCCAGGCGCGGGACCTCCCTTCGCCGCTGATCTCCCGTTTCAGTATCAGTCGACCGTCGTCCGGCTCTACACCTAGGGCGGTGAAGGACG
>QHTS01000163.1 GCA_003220905.1 Gemmatimonadota bacterium
CCATCAGCCGCGTGAGCGGCACCGGACACGCGGAGCTGCGCCTGGAGCTCGTGGAGGGTCTGCCCCCCGTCCGGACCGACCCCCTCGTCCTGCGCCGCATCCTCGACAACCTCATCGGGAACGCCGTCGACAGTCTGGCGGCGCGAGCGGGACGCGTCACCGTCTCGACGGGGGCGAGCGGAGAGGCCGGCGTCCGTGTGGTCGTCGCGGACACCGGCAAGGGCATGACCAAAGAGGAGCTGAATCGCGCCTTCGACGACTTCTACACGACCAAACCCGGCGGGACGGGCCTCGGCTTGTCGATCGTGCGACGCCTCGTACTCGATGCGAACGGCGCGCTGCGAGTGGAAACGCAGCCCGGGGCGGGCAGCACGTTCATCGTCGAGCTGCCGGTCGAGGGCGCATGAGCGCCGTTCTCGTGGTTGACGACGTACCCGCCATGGCCGAGCAGTACGCATACGACCTCAAGCGCGTAGGCGGCTACGAGGCGCTCGTCGCACACTCGGGTCGCGCGGCGCTCGACCTGCTCGAGCGGGAGGCGGTGGATTGCGTCATCCTCGACCTGGAAATGCCGGGGATGGACGGCTTCGAAGTGCTGCGGACCATGGAGCGGCGCGGCTTTCGCATTCCGGTGCTCGTGTACACCGGGACGGGCAACTACGATCGCTGCACCGAGGCCATCCGGCTCGGTGCGCGGAGCTTCATCGACAAGGCCGAGCCGATGGAGCGGGTCGTGCAGGAGGTCGACCACGCGCTCGAGCAGCAGCGCCTCGCGGGGCAGCTCGCGGTCCTGCGGGGCCGCCTCGATTCCGAGGCGCCCCTCGTGGGTGCGAGCCCCGCGATGCAGGAGCTCAAGGATGCGATCGGGCGCGTCGCGAAGATCCCGAGCCCGGTCCTGATCGTGGGCGAGAGCGGGTCGGGGAAAGAGCTCGTCGCCCGGGAGCTGCACCGTCTGGGCGCGAACCCGGCCGGGCCGTTCATCGCGCTCAATGCCGCGGCCATCCCGGAGCACCTGGTGGAAGACGAGCTGTTCGGCCACGAGCGGGGCGCGTTCACGGGCGCCGGTGCGCTCCGCAAGGGCGCGTTCGAAGCCGCCTCCGGCGGCACGTTGTTTCTCGACGAGATCGGTGAGCTGCCGCCCGCGGCGCAGGCGAAACTGTTGCGCGTCATCGAACAGCGACAGATCACCCGGCTCGGCGGGAACCGGACGGTCGCCGTGGCGGCGCGCGTCGTGGCCGCCACGAACCGCGACCTCGAGGCCGAAGTGCGGGCCGGCCGGTTCCGCGAGGACGTCTACTTCCGACTGAACGTCCACGTAGTCCGCGTCCCCGCGCTCCGAGAGCGGTTGTCGGACGTCCCTGCGCTCGTCGACCATCTCCTCACGGCGACCTGCGCCCGCTTCGGCATGCGACCCAAGACGATCGACGCGGCGGCGCTCGACTGCCTGATGCGATACGATTGGACGCGGAACAACGTCCGAGAGCTGCGGAATGTCGTCGAGCGGATGATCATCGCGACGGACGGCGAGGCGATCGGTGTGGAAGACGTCCCCGCCGACATCCGGGAAGGGGCGGGTCCAGCGAGCCCCCCGGCGGGAGGCGCTGCACCGACCACGTTCCAAGCCCTCAAGGCGGAGGCCGAGCGCCGGATCATCGTCGCGGCCCTCGAGCACAACGACTGGCACATCACGCGGACAGCGCAGGCGCTCGGCCTCGCCGATCACGCCAGCCTCTTGAAGATCATGCGGCGCCATAACATCAGTCGGGGACGTGTCGACCCGGACACGTGAGCTTCCCCGCACCTGTGTCCGCCCGGACACGGGGCCCTTCTCCCGCAAACGCAACTCCTTGATCTGACGCTTGATGAGCGTGACCGACTGCTGGCCTCCGTCCTGCTTTACAGCGGGTGACCACCGCTGTTCGAACGGCGCTCTCTCGAGCGCACTACCAGCAGGAGGATCTCATGCGGAAGCGCACCATCATCCCGTTCGTCATCGCCGCGTTTGTCGCCGGCGCGTGCGGGGACAAGCACTCCAAGTCGGGCGACGCGAACGCGGCCGAAGTGACGACCGTGTCGCCCGAGACGTCGGGCGTTTCGACCCCGACGGGCCCCGTCACCCCAGGACCCGTGTCCTTCGAAGGCGCCCAGGCGGCATTCGCCGACAAGCGCTACGACGACGCGGTGCGGTTGTTCACCAGCTACACCGGCGCGCAGCCGGAGAACGTCTGGGGCTTCTACATGCTCGGCCTCTCGGCCTGGAAGACGGGCGACCGCGACGCGGCGGTGCGCGCATTCACACAGGCGCTCGAGAAGGATTCGACCCACGTGAAGAGCCGCCTCAACCTGAGCCGTGTGCTGATCGAGCAGGGCAAGGCGCAGGAGGCGCTGCCGCACGTCGAAGCGACGCTCAAGATCGACTCCGCCTCGAGCGAGAGCTATCGCCTGCTGGGTCGAGTGCAGACCGAGCTCGGCGACTCGAGCGCCGCGATCGAGGCGTTCAAGCGAGCGA
>QHTS01000166.1 GCA_003220905.1 Gemmatimonadota bacterium
TCGAGGAGACTCATCGCCAGTAATCTGCAATCGACGATACGTGATCTCCAACGCCGCAAGGCGCGCGGCCGACGCGGGCTCGCCCTGATCGAGGGCGTGCGGCTCGTGGAGGAGGCACTCGCCGCCGGCGTCGCGTTCAAGGGGGCGCTCGTCGCCCCCGACCTGGCACGCACCGCGCGCGGCACGGCGCTCGTCGCGGAGCTCCAAGGGCACGGCGTAGAGGTGGAGGAGGTCGGGGCGCGTGTCTTCGCGCAGCTCGCCGACACCGAAACCCCGCAGGGGATCATCGCCGTCATCGAGCCGCGGCGCTGGACCGCGAGCGACTTCGCGCCGCCGTCGGGTGCAGTGGCGCTCGTGATCGACGGCGTACAGGATCCCGGTAACGTCGGCACGCTGATTCGGACGGCGCACGCGCTCGGAGCCGCGGGCACGGTGGTGCTGCGGGGCACGGCCGACCCGACGAGCCCGAAGGCGCTGCGGGCGGCCATGGGCGCTACCTTCCGCCACCCCGTCCTGTCGCTCGACGACGACGGGTTCATCGCCTGGGCGAGGAAACATGGCGTGACCTTGTGGGCGAGCGCCGCGGACGGCGTGCCCCTGCATCGGGCGCTCGAGCGGGGACGCGGGAAGGGGGGAACGGGACGCGTGGACGGACCGATCGCCGTGATCGTGGGAAACGAGGGGGCGGGAATCCGCCCGCAGCTCAACGCCGTCGCCGCGCAGCGCGTGGCGATCCCGCTGGCCCAGGGCGCCGAGTCGCTCAACGTCGCAGTGGCGGCGGGTATCCTGCTCTACGAGGTGACGCGTGGTCGTTGATCCGATCCTGCTCGTCGGCGCCGGACTCCTGGGGCTCTGTGTCGGGAGCTTCCTCAACGTCTGCATCCTGCGGCTCGCCAAGGAGGACAAGAAGCAGCGCTCGCTGTTCCACCCGCCCTCCACCTGCCCCCGCTGCGGGCGCCGGATCGGGTGGCGGGACAACGTGCCGGTGGTCTCGTGGCTGGTGCTGCGGGGCCGATGTCGCTCGTGCGGTCAGCCGATCTCCATGCAGTACCCCATCATCGAGGCGGTCGTGGCGGTCCTGTGGATCGCCGCCGTGCTGGCCTACGGACCGACGGTCCGCTTCGTCGAGGCCGCTGTGCTGGGCACCATTCTCCTCGGCATCGCCATCACCGATGCGCGCCATTACCTCATCCCCGACGAGTACAACTGGACCGGGCTCGTCCTCGGGCTCGGCCTGTCGCTGACGGCGGGCGTGCCGGGCTTCATCGAAGGCGTGCTGGGTGCGGCGACCGGGTTCGCCCTGCTGTACGCCGTCGGCTTGGTGGGGGGCTGGGTCTTCAAGGAAGAAGCGATGGGTGGCGGCGACATCAAGATGATGGCGATGGTGGGGGCGTTCGTCGGCTGGAAGGGCGTGCTCCTGACGGTATTCGCGGGTGCGCTCTTCGGCAGCCTCGTGTACGTCCCGCTGCTGGTACTGGGGAAACGGAAGCGTCACGTCCCGTTCGGGGTATTTCTCGCCATGGGAGCTGCGGTGGCATTCGTTTTCGGCCCCGCGATCTATGACTGGTACCGGCGATTCCTGGGGGCCGCCTGACCTGAATGGGCGATCCGTTCGAAGGGCTGTTCGACTCGGGAGAAGTGCTCGAGCGCGTGGGCGTGAATCTCACGACGCAGGCGCGCCGCGGCGACCTGGAGCCAGTGCGCTGTCGCGACGCCGAGATCGCGCGAGTGGTCGACATCCTGCTGCGTCAGAGCAAGAACAACCCCGCCCTGATCGGGAAGGCCGGGGTCGGGAAGACGGCGATCGTCGAAGGCCTCGCCCAGCGGGTCGCCGCGGGGGACGTCCCCCCGGCCTTGAAGGACGTCCGCGTGGTCGCGCTCGACCATGTCGCCCTGCTCGCGGGCACTACGTTCCGCGGTCAGTACGAGGAGCGCATCCGGAAGCTCGTCCGCGAGCTGTCCGCCGACCCGGACCTCATCCTGTTCGTCGACGAGCTGCACAACCTCATCGGACAGGGCACCGCCCTCGGCGCCGCCATGGACGCGGCCAACATGCTGAAGCCCGCCCTGGTGCGTGGCGACATCCGGATCATCGGCGCGACCACGGGGGGCGAGTACGACAAGTGGATCCGCGGGGATCCGGCGCTCGAGCGCCGCTTCCAGCCGGTCCTGGTGGAGGAGCTCGACGCCATTCAAACGTGGGAAGTGCTCGTCGCCCGACGGCCCCGCCTCGAGCGCCACCACGCCGTCGCGATCACCGACGAGGCGCTCAAGGCCGCGATCGTCCTGACCGACCGGTTCGTGCCCGAGCGCGCCCGCCCCGACAAGGCCATCGACGTGTTGGACGAGGCCTGCGCCCACGCGCAGGCGACCGCGCGCGTGTCACCGGAGCTCGACCGGCTGATCCGCGAGCGACGCAAGGTGGACGCCATGATCCGACGGGGCCTGACGCACGAGCAGCCGCGCCAGGAGCCGGCAGAGGATCTCATGGCGGAGATCTTTCCGATGCTGGAGCGGATTGGCGCGGAGATCGAGAGGATGCTGGGCGGGGAAAGACGGGGAAAGACGGGGAAGGACGGGGAAGGCGCGGTCCAGGTGTCACCTCCCCCGTCCTCCCCCGTCGTCCCCCGTCCTGCTCCGTCCCTGGCTGACCGCCGCGCCGAACTCGACCAGCTGCTCCGTCAAGAGCTCGAGCACCAGGGCATCGTCGTGGGCGGCCAAGCGGTCGCCCGCGTCGTGGGGGCCGCCGTCGGCAAGGGGATCGAGTGGCAGGCGTGACGCGAGCGTGCCTCGCCATGGTGACGGTCGTCGGAGGGATGGGGAGCACCGGATGCGAGCAGCGGGCGCGGGAGGTCCAAAGCGAGGCCGAGCTGAAGCAGGCCGTACAGCAGATGATCCCCGCCGTGGAATGGGCCACCCGCCTGCGGTTTCGCCAGCGGCCCGTCGTCCTGCGTCGCAGCCGCGCGCAGGTTCGGGACTATGTCATCCACAAGTTCGACGACGACCTCCCGCCCGCCGAGCTCGAGGGCGCGCAGGCTGCGTATCGGTTGTTCGGCCTGATCCCCGATTCGCTCGACCTGCGCCGCACCATGGTCGACCTCCTGACCGAGCAGGTGGCGGGGTATTTCGACCCCGACTCGAACGCCCTCTACATCCCGACCGACATCGATCCGAGCCAGGCCCGTCTCGTGATCTCGCACGAGCTGGTGCACGCGCTGCAGCACCAGTACTTGAACCTCGACTCGCTGGTGGAGCTCAAGCGCCAGAACGATCGCCGCAGCGCGGCGCAGGCGATCCTCGAAGGGCAGGCGACGCTCGCTCAGATCCTGGTCCTCATGCCCGAGCAGAAGATCGAGAGCCTGCCCAACTTCTGGGACCTACGGATGGCGCTCGGCGGGCAACAGGATCAGATGAAAGTGTTCGGGAGCGCACCGCTGTGGCTGCGCGAGAGCCTGATCTTCCCCTACTTGGGCGGCGCCGAGTTCGTGCGCTGGTTCGACCACGAGTACCCGGGGAAGCAGCCCTACGGCGTCCTCATGCCGATCTCCACCGAGCAGATCCTGCACCCCGCGCGGTACGTGGCCGGGGACCGCCCCGATGCGATGGCGTTCGAGTCGCCCGGACCCGACACGGTGCGCTACGAGGACGGGCTGGGCGAGTTCGAGATCCGCCTCCTACTGGAGCAGCACCTGGGCGGTGACAGCGCCGCCGCCTCGTTCGCGGCGGGTTGGGACGGCGACCGCTACCAGGTGCTCGGGGGCAGGAGCGCCGCGCGGGCGGGGCGGGCCGGGCGGGTGGGGCGCGCCGGGGTGGCCGGGGGGGCCGGGGGGGCCGGGGGGGGGGGCGCACTTCAAGCAAGGACTCCAGAGCGCGTGGGCGAAACGGCGCTCGGGCGGTCCGACGGTCCGGCGATCGGAGATCAGGCAACTGGTGGTCAGCGGCGTACACGTCGTGCGGCTGGTGGACGCCCCCGCGGGTTGGGCGGGTTGGAAACGGGTGCCGGCGATTCGTGTCACCCGCGCAGCGCGTTGATTCCCCCACTTGGATTCCCACAACTCGCTAAGTAGTTTCGTAGGCTTATGTTTACGGCCCTCTCCGAGCGGTTGACCGCCGCTCTGAAGCGCCTCACCGGTCGGGGAGTGCTTTCGGAGCAAACCTCGCGGACTTTCTCGTCGCGCTGAAGCAGATGCAGGCGCTGGGGCCGATCAAACAGGTGCTCGGTCTCTGAGCCGTCGGTCCTCACTGGATCGCGGCGGCTGCGGATCGCGAAGGGGGCGGGGCGGACCGTACAGGAAGTCAACCGGCTGCTGGAGCAGTTCCAGCAGATGCGGAAGCTTTTGAAAGGGACGTAGGCACGCTATGGCTACTCGCATTCGGCTGCGGCGCGTGGGGCGGAAGGGGCAGAGCTACTTCCGGATCGTCGTCGCGGACTCGCGCTCTCCCCGCGACGGGCGGTTCGTCGTGACCCTGGGCCACTACAACCCGCGTACCAATCCGGCCGATATCCAGGTCGATGCGGAGCAGGCGCGCGCCTGGCTCGACAAGGGGGCGCTCCCGACCGACACGGTCCGCTCGCTGCTGAAGAAGGCGGGAGTGCTGGGCAAACGGCCCGCCTAGTCGGGCGCGTGCGCAAGCCACACGGGCAGCGGGGGGAGGTCGCGGTGTTTCCCCTCGTGGAAAATCCGGGCGCCGTGTTCACGCCCAAGGCCCGGCTGCTGGTCGTGAACGAGGAGCGTGACGTCGTGGCGGGGCCGCTGGTCGTGGCGCGGCGGCGCGCATACCACCGCGAGTGGCTGCTGTCGTTCGTCGGCGTGAAGTCGCGTGCGGTGGTGGAGCCCTGGCGGGACCACTTCGTCGCCGTGGCAGAGACCGATGCTGACGATTAACGTCGTGACGCTCTTCCCCGAGGTCTTCGAAGCATCGCTCCGGGTCAGTATTCTGGGGCGTGCCGCGGAGCAGGGGCTGGTGCGCTACCGGGTCGTGCAGCTGCGCGAGTACACGCACGACCGGCACAAGACCGTGGATGACTACCCCTACGGCGGTGGCGCCGGGATGGTGCTCAAGCCGGAGCCGTTCTTCGAGGCGGTGGAGGATCTGCGGCCGGGCGGGGGACCGCCCATCGTGCTGTTGTCGGCGCGCGGCCGGCCCTTCAGCCACCGCGACGCCGTGCGCTTCGCGGTGGGCCAACAGCTCACGCTGCTGTGCGGGCACTACAAGGATGTGGACCAGCGGGTGGCGGACGGGCTGGGGGCGGAAGAGCTGTCGCTGGGGGACTTCGTGCTGTCGGGCGGTGAGCCGGCGGCGCTGTGCGTCCTGGATGCGGTGGTGCGGCTGCTCCCGGGGGCGCTCGGGGACCACGAGTCCGCGGCTACGGACTCACACTACGACGGGCTCCTGTCGCCGCCGAGCTATACCCGGCCGCCGAGCTATCGCGGAATGGATGTGCCGGCGGTATTGTTGAGCGGAGATCACGAGCAAATCGCGCGGTGGCGCGAGGCGGAGGCGGAGCGGTTGACGCGCGAGCGGCGGCCTGATCTATGGGCGAGGAATGCTGGTGAGTAGCCAACAGCGTGCGGACGCACTGACGCTGGAAGACTAGACGCACGGACGCGTAGACGCGTAGAGGATATGGGTATGAACCGACTGAGGGCGATCGAGCGCGTGGGGCTCAAGACCAACATCCCGGCGTTCGATCCGGGCGACACCGTCCGGGTGATGGTACGGGTACGCGAGGGTGACAAGGAGCGACTGCAGGCGTTCGAGGGCGTCTGCATCGGCCGCCGCGGTGCCGGGATCAACGCGACGTTCACGGTTCGCAAGATCTCGGCGGGCGTCGGCGTGGAGCGCATCTTCCCCCTGCACGCGCCGTCGATCGCGGAGATCGAGCTGGTGCGCAAGGGTCGCGTGCGGCGCGCCAAGCTCTACTTCCTGCGTCGGCTCGCCGGCAAAGCGGCGCGGATCCGCGAGAAGCGGGGCATCACCGTCCCCGAGACGGCGGAGAAGCAAGAGGCGTGAGAGGTCCCCGCCCCACGCTCGAGCGCGAGATCGCGTTCTGGCGAGCGGGGGGCGGAGTCGTCGCCGGTGTCGACGAAGCTGGCCGCGGTCCCCTGGCTGGTCCGGTGGTGGCCGCGGCCGTCGTGTTTCCGCCCAACGTGAAGGTCATCCGGGGCTTGCGCGACTCGAAGCTGCTGCCGCCCGAGAAACGCAGCCGGCTCGCCCTGGTGGTCCGGGCCCGCGCGCTGGCGATCGGCGTGGGCGCGGCGAGCGTGCGCGAGATCGACCAGCTGAACATCCGGCGGGCGTCGATCCTCGCCATGCGGCGCGCGCTCGCCCGACTCGGGCTCGAGCCCGCCCTCGTCCTGGTGGACGGCTTGCCCTGCCCGGAGCTCGGGCGGCCGCATGACGCGATCGTGGACGGCGACGCGTACTGCCACTCGATCGCCGCTGCGTCGGTGATCGCGAAGACGGTGCGCGATCGGCTCATGGAGCTGCTCGGGGCTCGCCATCCGTCGTACGCTTGGACGAGCAACAAGGGCTACGGCACGCCCGAGCACCTCGCCGCGCTCGCGGCGTTGGGCTTTACGTCCCATCACCGCAAGAGCTTCGCGCCGGTGGTGCAACTCGCGCTGATCTGACTGCGCGAGTTTCACATCGCTTCGACGGCGAGTGGGTCCGCCTCCATTTCACGTGCCGTGCGCAGCCCGTCCTCGTACCACGCCTGAAGCTTCACCGGGTCGAAGTTGAGGCTCGGGCCGCGCAACTCCGTCCGCGGATGCAGCACGTGAATGTTGAGCGGGGATGGGCGGGCAACATGGCTTTCGGGGGCGTGGTCGATGCCGTCGGGGAACGGCTGGCTCGTCGCCACAGCGAGGGATCGCAGCGCGACCCACAGCCAGTTACTGAGTGGGCGTTCGGAAATGCGACCCAACACGTGCGGGGTGACGACCCAGACCTCGTCGGGCTCCTCGCGGGACGAGGGCTGCTCGGCGAGCGCTCGCAACGCATCGGAGAGGAGCGGGCCGCCGCGCAGGCCACCGTCTACCGCCAGCTCTGTCCCGTTCCGCAGTGGCACGGGCGGGAACACCAGCGGAAGGGCACAGCTCGCCAGAACCGCGTCCACGAGCGTCGGGTGGTCGTTGCGAGCCGTGCGGTAGGTGCCGGACAGGAGGTCTACATACCCGACCCGCAGCTGGATCGGCGACGTGGCCACCCGAGAGGGATCGATGTGCCGCGCGAGCACCCCGTGTAGGGGGCCGGCTTGGTACAGGCTGGCCTGCCTGGCCAGCACCGTTCCGAGCGCCCCGAGCCAGCGCCGCCGGTACACATCGTGGTTCCCGCGCAGGCCCAGCCAGACGCAGCGCAGATGGTCGAGCTCGGTCGACAACTCATCCGGGTCGTGGGCTTGGGCCAGCGTGGCCGCGTTGACCGCACCAGCGCTGACGCCCGTGACGACGTCGAACCAATAGCCCCGCTCGGCGATGAGATGCTGGCAGGCCCCGACCTGCCAGCTTCCCTTCGCCCCGCCCCCCGGAAGTACGAGCGCCCTGCGCATGCGTGCGACCGTGGCCAGCCCTACTGGGCGGTGAACAGGGCGACGCGCGTCTGCTTTGCTTCTTCGAAATCGATCATGGTAGCCATGAGTCGCGCTCCGATGTCAGGTTGCCATTCGCAAGGCGTGTGCCGTTTCGCAGACTGTGGTGCCGGCGCTACTGTCGTGCGCGCTTCAGGTCGGCCTTGAAGGCGGCGAGGGGCTGGGTGTTGACGATGTCCTTCGCTTCCAGTCCAGCGCGCCGGGCCAGGTCCACGGCATACCGCATGAACCCGAGATTGCCCGGCTGGTGGCTGTCCGTCGAGAGCACGAAGCGGACGCCGTGCTGTTTGCCCGCCGCCGCGAGGTTGTCCGGGAGATCCATACGCTCGGGATGCCCGTTCAGCTCGAGGAGGCAACCGGTTGTCGTGCAGGCGCGACACAGGGCGT
>QHTS01000164.1 GCA_003220905.1 Gemmatimonadota bacterium
CGTGACCACGACGGCCAAGGTACCCACCGACATCGCCATCGCCCAGGCGGCCGCGCTGCGCCCGGTGGCCGACATCGCCGCCGAGCTGGGGCTCGACGACGAAGAGATCGAGTTGTACGGCAAGTACAAGGCGAAGGTGCGGCTCGCCGCCGTGGCGCGCCGCAAGCCCCAGGGACGGCTCGTGCTGGTCACCGGGATCAACCCGACGCCGGCGGGGGAGGGCAAGTCCACGGTGACCGTCGGGGTGACGCAGGCGCTGCGCAAGATCGGCAAGAACGCCGCGCTCTGTATCCGCGAGCCGTCGCTCGGGCCCGTCTTCGGCGTGAAGGGCGGAGCCGCGGGCGGCGGGTACGCCCAGGTCGTCCCGATGGAAGACATCAACCTGCATTTCACGGGCGACTTCCACGCCATCGCGAGCGCGCACAACCTGCTGTCGGCCATGTTGGACGCGCATCTGCATCATGGCAACGCGCTCGGTCTCGACACCCGCCGCATCACCTGGCCCCGCACCATCGACATGAACGACCGCGCCCTGCGCAACATCATCGTGGGACTCGGAGGGTTGAACGCCGGCCCCGCGCGCGAGGAGCGGTTCGTCATCATCCCGGGCTCGGAGATCATGGCCATCATGGCGCTGGCGACGGGCATCACGGACCTGGAGCAGCGCCTCGCGCGCATCATCGTGGGGCTCACGTCCGACAAGAAGCCCGTGCGCGCGAGCGACCTGAAGGCCCAGGGCGCCATGACCCTGCTGCTCAAGGACGCGATCAAGCCCAACCTCGTGCAGACCCTCGAAGGCGGACCGGCGTTCATCCACTGCGGGCCGTTCGGGAACATCGCCCACGGCTGCAACTCGGTGATGGCGACCAAGCTCGCCCTCACGCTGTGCGACGTGGTGCTCACCGAGGCGGGATTCGGGGCTGACCTCGGAGCCGAAAAGTTCTTCGACATCAAGTGCCGGATGGCGGGCTTGAACCCCGAGGCGGCGATCGTGGTCGCCACCGTGCGGGCGCTCAAGATGCACGGCGGCGTGAAGAAGGACGCGCTGGGCAACGCCGATGTCGACGCCGTGCAGCGTGGCGCGACGAACGTGCGCCGCCACATCAGGAACGTGAAGAAGTTCGGCGTCCCGGTGATCGTGGCGCTCAATCGCTTCATCACGGACACCGAGGCCGAGCTCGACCAAGTACGGGCCGAGTGCGCGGCCGAGGGTGTGGGCGTCGAGCTGTGCGAGGTGTGGGAAAAGGGCGGGGAGGGAGGCGTGGCGGTGGCCGAAGCAGTCCTCAAGCAGCTGGACGGCCGCGCGGCGAAGTTCACGCCCCTGTACGACGAGAAGCGGCCGATCCGGGAAAAGATCGAGACGATCGCGAAGGAGATCTACGGGGCCGGGGACGTGGCGTTCGCTCCTCCGGCGGCGCGGGCGCTCGAGCAGCTGCCCGCGATGGGGCTCGGCGAAACGCCGGTGTGCATGGCCAAGACGCAGTACTCCTTCTCGGACGACCCGACCAAGCTCGGCGCGCCAAGCGGGTTCACCCTCCAGGTCCGGGACATTCTGCCCGCGGCGGGCGCGGGATTCGTCGTGGCGCTCGCGGGTGACATCATGACCATGCCCGGGCTGTCGAAGACGCCCGCGGCCGAAAAGATCCGGGTGCACCCGGACGGCACGATCGAAGGACTGTTCTGATGGCACTCAAGGTACTGGGAATTGTGGTGGCCGAGGGCGCCCCCAAGGCGATCGGCCCCTACAGCCAGGCGGTGGTCGTAGACGGGATGGTGTATACGGCGGGGCAGATCCCGCTCGACCCCAAGACCGGCGGGATCGTGGGCAAGACCACCGCGGAGCAGGCCGAGCAGGTGTTCAAGAACCTCGGGGCGATCCTCAAGGCCGCGGGCTCGGGGCTCGACCAGGTCGTGAAGACGACGGTGTACCTCGTCGACATGGCCGATTTTCCGGCGATGAACGAGGTGTACGCGAAGTACTTCCCGACTCACAAACCGGCACGCTCCACCATACAGGCCGCGGCGCTGCCCAAGGCGGTGCGGGTGGAGATCGACGCGATCGCGAGGGTCGGATGAGGCCGGCGCGCGTCCTGCTGTGGGCGCTCGCTGTGGCGGCGCTCCCGGCTTCGCCCCCGGCGGCCGCGCAGACCACGCGCTCTCACGCCGATAGCCAGCTCGCGCGCGACGTCTTCCGCGAGCTGATCGAGATCAATACCACCGACTCCCTGGGGAACACGCCGCGCGCCGCCCGTGCCATGGCGCAACGGCTCCTCGCCGCCGGATTCCCGGCGGCAGACGTGCGCGTGCTGATCGGCCCCGATGCGAAGCACGGCAACCTCGTGGCTCGCTACCGCGGCACCGGCGCGGGCGGGCGTCCGATCGTCGTGTTCGCACACCTGGACGTGGTGCCCGCCCGGCGGGCGGACTGGTCCGTCGATCCCTTCACCCTTCTCGAGAGGGACGGCTACTTCTACGGCCGTGGCACGACCGACAACAAGGCGGGAGACGCGATCCTCGTCGCCGATTTCATCCGGCTCAAGCAGGCGGGGTTCAAGCCGCTGCGCGATCTGATTCTGATGCTCACCGGCGACGAAGAGACGGCGGGCAGCTGCATCGCGTGGTTGGTGGCGAAGCATCGGGACCTGATCGACGCGGAGTTCGCTCTGAACACCGACGCGGGCGGCGGAGTGTTGCGCGACGGGCACCGCGTGATGTTCGTGGTGCAGGCGAGCGAAAAGGTGTACGCGACGTACGTGCTCGAAGCCACCGACAAGGGCGGGCACAGCTCCCTCCCGCGGCCCGCGGACAATCCCGTCTACCGGCTCGCACCGGTGCTGGAGCGCCTCGCACAGTATCAGTTCCCGGTCAAGCTGAACGAGGTATCCCGGGCGTTCTTCGAGCGCTCGGCGGCGCTCGAGAGCGGGTCCCTCGCCGACGACATGCGGGGTGTCCTGAAGGACCCGCCGGACAGCGCGGCCGTCGCGCATCTCTCGGCAGTGCCGTTCTACAACTCCAAGCTCCGTACGACTTGCGTCGCCACGATGATGAGCGCGGGGCACGCCGAGAACGCGCTGCCCCAGTCCGCCCGGGTGACGGTCAACTGCCGTATCCTCCCGGGGGAGCCCGCGTCGGAAGTCGAGGCGACCCTGCGGCGCCTCGCCGCCGACGACCGCATGACGCTCCGCGAGACCAACACACCGATCCCGAGCCCACCATCCCCCCTTACCGCTGCGATCGTCGGCCCGATCGAGCACCTCGTCGCCGAGCAGTTCCCCGGCGTCCCGGTCGTGCCTGTCATGGAAGCGGGCGCGACTGACGGCTTGTTCCTCCGCAACGCCGGCATCCCGACCTACGGCGTCTCGGCTGTGTTTGAAGAGCAGAACGACGTGCGGGCGCACGGTCGCGATGAGCGGCTCGGCGTGCAGAGCTTTTACGAAGCGCTCGAGTTCTGGTTTCGGATGATGCAGGCGTTCGCGTCGGACCGGTTGACGCGGTGATCGAAGCGGGGTATTTCACCACCGGTGGACCTGGTCGTCGGGTAGCCGCATGTGGAAGCGAGTGAAGAACCGGGTGCAGGGCAGGGTAACGCGATTCCGCGTCCCCGGCGGGGCCGCGCCTGCCGAGGCCGATGCCCATCGCCAGGCGGACCCCGTCTACGACGACCGGTCGATGCCGATCGCGGCCTCCATCCTCTGGAAGCCGATCGACGGCGCGGCGGAGGAAGGCGCAGGGCTCCCCCCGATTTTCATCACGCAGCGGGCGCTGGCCGCCGTGCACGATCACTGCGCGGCGACGCGCGCCGCGTGCTTCGGCCTGTTGATCGGAGACGTGGTCAACTCCCCGGAAACCGGGGCGCCATATGTCGTCGTCGAGTCCACCATACGCCTCCCCGGGAGCCCGGACGAAGACGCCAAGACGGTGCTGGTGCAGGGATGGGTGGTGGCGCAGGACGTGCTACGGAAATCCGGCGATCTGCTGGTCGGCTGGTACCGAGGGGGCGGAGGGGAGGCCGCGCTGTCGCCTGCGGAGGCGGACGCGCACAGGGCGTTTTTCGTGCAACCGTGGCAGCTTGCCGTGGTCGTGGGATCGGGCGACACGACCGTGGGCGGAGTGTTGCGCCGCTCCGAGGGCAGCGGCTGGGCGCAAGAGTGCCTGCCGTTCTATGAGCTGGTCGATCCGGCATCCTTCCGACCGGACGGCAGCAAGCCCACGTGCCTGCGGTGGGACAACTACCGCACGGAAGAGACGGCGCTCGTTCCGCCCGCCGCGCTTTCCGTCCCCGCGGTATCCGCGGCGCTCGATTCCCTCCCAGCCGTCGGGCGCGCGGCATCGTCGGTGCAGCCGTGGGCTTTTCTACCCGACCAGTTCGGCAGCGGCGATGAGGGCGAGGGGCGCTGGGCGTCCCACGCCCGCGTCGGGCGCATTGCACGGTGGACCGCGTACGCCGCGGCGGGCGTCGTGGGCGTCGCCGGGCTGCTCCGGCTCTACTCGGCCGGGGCAGCGCCCGCGTCGCGTGGGTCGGACCCGGGCTCGTCGGCGGCTGTGGCGGCGACCTCGCTCGAGCCGGTGGACCGGGCCGCAGACACCCTCGCCCTGGCGATCGCCGCATTCGACCTGCGTGCACAATTGTTCGCCAGCCGTCAGATGCAATGTCCTGAGCTGGCGCGCGGGCTCATCCTGGTCGAAGAGCGTTGGACGACCTACAACAGCGTGCGGAAGGAAAACGGCGCACCGCTCGACTCCGCCCGTACGGCCCGGGACGGGGCGCTCTATACCGATGTCGACGGGGTCGAGCGACGGTTCGAGCGCTCGGCCTGCCCCCGACCGTGACGCGCGCCGTCGCGTTGCTCGCCCTCCTCGTGAGCGGTGTTCCGGGTCCGGTGGCGACGCAGGGGTCCCAGCCGCTGCGCAAGACGGACGTGATCCGTCTGCTCTCGAACCCGCTGATCTCGAGGAGCGAGGTCGCGGATCTGATCCGACGCAACTGCGTCGCCTTCCGACCCACACCGCGGGATTGGGCGGATCTGCGCGACTTCGGCGCGGACTCGGAAGTGCTGAGCAGCATCGGCCAATGCGCGACGACGCCAGCGGCGCAGCGCGCGGCACCCACGCTCCCCCTCACCGCCGTCCTGCTGCCGACCCGGCTGGCCGTGCCCGTTGGAAGCGAGGCGGTTGCGCGCGTGCAGGTCCGGCGGGGCGAGCTTCCGCAGCCGGGTGCGCCGCTGGTGCTGCGCGGGACCTCCGGCATTCCCGGCGGGCCGTCGCAGGACGCGCAGGCCACGACCGACGCGAGCGGCGTCGCGGTGTTCCGTTTCCCGGTGGGCCGGCTCCCGGCGACCTACCAGTTCGAGGTCTTCACAGGCTCGGGCGCGTCGCTCCCGGGAACGCCGCCGCTCGAGGTGGTCGTCGGCCCCGCGGGACCGGCCGTCGCCGCGGTACAGCCCGGCCGCGTGGAGCTGCGGGCCGGAGAGCGGGGATCCATCACGCTACTGGTGACGGTGCGGGACTCGATGGGGAACGCCGTGCCCGGCGAGGCGGTCGCGCTGCAACCGGACACCCCGGACATGGGCGTGGCCGCCGAGGCTCGCCCCACGGACTCGCTCGGGCGGGTGGCGTTCGTCCTCGAGCGGGCCGCGGTGCACCACGGGGGGAAGCTCGCGATTCGGGTGCGGGGACTGCAGTTCGGATCGGTGGACGTGGTTCGGACCGACGTGATGGCGCCCGCGACCACGGGCTTCGTCTCGGGCGTGGGACAACGCGGCATCGCGCGGACCCGGCTGAACGAGCCGCTGGTGTTTCAGGTGCGCTCGAGCCTCGGCAGGCCGTTGGTCGGGAAAGTCGTGACGTTCCGAGCGGTCAACGCCGACGTCGCGACCGACAGCGTCGTCACGGACTCGGCTGGCCTCGTCCGCGTAGAGGTGACTCTGGGCAAGCAGGCCGGCCCGGCCCTCGTCACCGCCACCGTGGACTCGCTCCAGCGACAGGCAGGGCTCTCGGTGGACCCGGCGGCTGCCGCCGGTGTCATCATCGAGCGGGACGGGAATCGGGTCGACGGCGGCACCATGGTAGTGACGGCCGGCGCCACATTCGCGCTGCGGGTCTCCGCGCAGGACACGTACGGCAACCCGGTGCCCACGGCGGATCTGGCGCGGATGATTCAGCGGATGCGTAATCGGTTCAACCTGCAGTCGCAGCTCTTGAAGATGATCAGCGTCGAATCGGATGGCGGCTCGGCTACGGTGACGTTCAAGCCGGTCGGAGCAGGTCAGGCGGACTTGTCGATTGCCGGCGCAACCGTGTCGGTGGCAATTGCCCAGGCCCGGTAGCGACTACCCCGCGGTGGCGGTGTCGTCGAGCGGGCGGGCCACGGCGTCGCGCCAGCCCGTGATCTCCCGGAAGCTGAACGGCCTGCGGATGACGGTGCAGGCGTTCCGATGAGGACGGTGCGCGGGGCGCGCGGGGCGTCGACCATGACAGTTCACGATGGGTGTGCTGGGCCTGGGAGGCAAGTGACCGTGGTCACGCCGGAGCGACCTGCCTCAGAAGGGTGCCGGGCTCCGCGGCAATGGTGCACGGGGGCGGATCGGGCCTGGTGGTCCGACTGGTCTTCAAAACCAGCTGGGGTCCGTCTGGACCTCGGTAGGTTCGATTCCTACACGCTCCCGCCACGCTCTGTCCTCTTTGTGTCGCACCCCCGCGACATGGCTGCGCCGTACCTGCCTCAGTCACATACGCCGCCCCGACGACCGTCCGCTCCCCCCCGTGGCACTACCCTTGCGATAGCAATGGTCGGCTCGCGGGGAGTGAGCCGTGCCCCCGTCTTCGCTCAGTCATGAGGAACGGAGATCAGGATTGTGGGCCCTCGGCCACTCCCTGCGGCGCCGCCAACCCGCGTCGCCTCTACCCCAGCACCTCCCGGACCTTCTGCGCCAGCGCCCCGGCGCTGAACGGCTGTCGCCTCCACGAAGACCCGGATCCGAGACGTTGGCAATGGGTCTCGGGCCGTCGCGAAACCGCACACCGGCCGGTATGTTGTCCCTCTCTTCCACTCCTGGAGCAGCAGGCATGTGGGCCGTTTTCCTCCTCGTCATGCTGCTCGCCGGGCGCCCCGGCCCCGGTCCCGAAACGCTGCCCCGTGCGACCGTACTCGTGGACTCCGGGGCGCATCAACTCGTGATCCAGCTGCCCCCGGTGGACGTGCCGGGGGCGGGCCGCGGAAGCGAAGCGATGGTCGGGCTCCCGCTCTGCCAGGTCCTCGTCCCCGTGGACGCGTCGCTCCATAGCTCCCGCGTGGAAGTGGTGGACGGGTCGGGGCGCCTGCTGCCGAGCGAGATGCTGCACCATTTCAACCTCAGCGATCCGGAGCACAGGGAGCTCTTCCTGCCCATCGGTCTCCATCTGCTCGCCGCGAGCAGGGAGACCCCGGCGATCACGGTCCCGCGGCTGCTGTTCGGACTGCCGCTCGCGCGCGGCCAGCGGCTGATCGCCGGCGCCATGCTCGCCAACCGCTCGGACGTGGCCTATCGTCGGGTGCACGTGCGGCTCGTGCTGGGCTACGTTCCCGGCGGCCGGCCGTGGCCGCTGTATCGCACGTACCCCTGGGCCATCGATGTCCAGTATCCGCTCGGTCGCCCGCCCACGGGGAGCAAGGCGTTCGACCTCCTCCCCGGGCGCACGGAGCGCTTCTGGGAAGGCAGTCCCGCGATCCCGGGCACCATCCTTGGTCTGGGCGGCCATATGCACGATTACGGCGTCAGCCTCGAGCTGAAGGACATGACGGCCGGCACGGTGTTGTGGCGCGGCGGCCCGGTCACCGACGCCGCCGGGCGCGTCATCACGTTCCCGCTGGCCCGATTCTACAACTGGCGCCGGCTCGGGGTGCACGTCGTCCCTGCGCACCGCTACCGGCTGACGGCCGTGTACGAGAACCGGACCGGACGGTCGATCCGCGACGGCGGCATGGGGGCAGTGGCCGGCTTGTTCGTGCCCGACCGGGGGACGGAGTGGCCCGCGGTCGATACCCGGGACACGCTGTACCAGCGGGACCTGGCGGCCACGATCCGCTCGGGCCGCGCAGACATGATGGCCGACATGAAGATGATGGAGCACCACGCGGATCCTTGAGACAACTTGCCGAACGGGGTGTGGCCTGGATCACGCTCGCCGGAGGTGCTCCGAGGTATGTTCGGCCGTGCCCAGAATGCAATGGGGTCGGCTCCAGTTGGATGTGAACTGCGCGTTGCGCCGCGGGGCTTGGTACCGCGTCGCGGGGCTCGCAGCTCTCGAAGCCGTCCTCGACGTGAACCGCAAGCCGCTGAAGGTCCCCCACTACCTTGTCCAGGTCGTCTCGCGGCCACCCACGCGGTGGTCGGTCGTGCCGCGCCCCGAACGGGCCGGCGAGCTGCCGGCCGAATGGGGACCGCACTACGGCGTGTGCCCGAGCTGCCGGGAGCGCGCGGCGCTGCACGGTCGTCCGCGCCGTCTCACGTGCAGTCGCTGTCGGGGTGAATTCGACGTCGCCTGGGACGAGGCGTACCTCGCCGACTTCTGACGGGCGGCCTCAGCCGCCCATCACCCGCTCCACTTCCGCAAGACGCGCCTCGATCTCGATCGGCCGATTGGCTCGGGCTGGCCGCGGCTCGAGCTCCTGATGATAGCGCGTCACCGTCTCCGGATCCTTCAGCACGTGTCCCGTGAGGACCGCGACCACGCGGTCGCGCGGGCGGATCACGTGCTCGCGGATCAGCCGCCGCGCTCCGGCGAGCGCCGCGGCGCTCGCCGGCTCGCACCCGATCCCCGCACCGTCCACGATCGCCTTCGCTTCGAGAATCTCGTCGTCGCTCACGGTGGTGACGACCCCGTCCGTGTCGCGGATGGCGCGCACGGCGCGCTCGTACGACGCCGGGTTGCCGATGTTGATCGCCGTCGCCACGGTGTGCGGCTCCACGCGGCGCCGCTGGGCGAATCCCTCGCGGAAGCTCTGCGCGAACGGTGCCGCGCCCTCGGCCTGGACGGCGGCCAGTCGGGGCGCCCGGTCGATCAGCCCCCACGCCCGCCCTTCCTTCAGTGCTTTGCCGAACGCCGCCGTGTTGCCGAGGTTGCCCGCGGGCACCACGATCCAGTCCGGGGGCTCCCAGCCGAGCTGCTGCAGCAGCTCGAGCACGATGGTCTTCTGACCTTCGAGCCGGAACGGATTCACCGAATTGAGGAGGTAAGCCCCCAGTCGCTCACTCGCCTGGTCGGCGAGCTCGAGGCAGTCATCGAAGTTGCCGCGGACGAGCAGCGTCCGGGCTCCGTACGCGAGCGCCTGGGCGAGCTTCCCGAGCGCCACCTGACCCTTGGGCACCAGGACCAGCGCCGGCAGCCCCGCGAGCGCGGCGTACGCAGCGAGCGCCGCCGCCGTGTTGCCGGTGGACGCGCACGCGACCGCGCGCGCCTGGACGCGCCGCGCCTGCGTCACCCCGACCGTCATGCCGCGGTCCTTGAACGACCCGGTAGGGTTTTGGCCTTCGTGTTTGAGCAACAGCTCCGGCGCGCCGGCCCACCGCGCGACTGCCGCGCTCGCGAGCAGCGGCGTGTTGCCCTCGGGATAGGAGAGGATGTGCTCGCGCGCCGTGGGGAGGACGGCTTCGCAGTAGCGCCACACACCCGAAGCGAGGGCGCCGCGCCGCACGCCCCAGCGCGCGTCGAACGTCGCCCGGAGCGCGTTCCCACCCTGGGCCGGGGGCTGGTGATACAGCTCCAGCAGCCCGCGGCAGCGCGGGCACCGCGGGTGAGGATCGGTCTCGGGAATTTCGCTGCCGCAGCTCGCGCACACCTGCCAGGTGGAGGGGGCGGGGGGGGCGCTCATGCGCCCGCGAGCTTCAGCACGTCGTTCAGGATGCCTCCCGCCGTGACCGCCGGCCCCGCGCCGGGCCCGGTGATCACCAGCGGGTTCTTCTTGTAGCGCATGGTCGTGAAGATAAACTGGTTGTCCGTCCCGTTGAGCGAGGCCATCGGACTCGACGCTTGGACCACGACGAGGCCGACGCGGATGCTGCGTCGCGTGATGATCGCGCGGTAGCGCAGCACCCCGCCGCGTGCCCGCGCCGCCGCGACGCGCTTCGCCCACGCCGCGTCGAACTGCTCGAGCGACGCGAGGAACTGGTCGACCCCGAGCCGCTCCGCGCCGTCCGGAACCAGCGACTCGACCGCGATGTCCGCCAGCTCGCCGGAAAAGCCGAGCAGCCGCCCGAGGATCAGCGCCTTGCGCGCCACATCCATGCCGGACAGGTCGTCGCGAGGGTCGGGCTCGGGATACCCCTTCGCGATCGCGCCCTCGAGCGCCGCCGAGAACGCAGCGCCGCGGCCCAGCTCTCCGAACAGATAGCCGAGCGTCCCCGACGGACACCCCTCGATCTTCGAGACCCGGTCGCCGGATTCCACGAGCTTCTGGTATGTATCGATGATCGGCAGGCCGGCGCCCACGGTCGCCTCGAGCAGCACGCGACGGCCGTGCGCCTGGGCGGCGGCGCGGAGCGCGTCATACTTCCGCTTGTCGGTGGTGACCGGGCGCTTGTTGGCGAGCACGACGTGCATCCCCGCGCCGAGCGCCGTGGCGAGCGTGTCGGTCGTGTCGTCGGCGGTCACGTCCACCAGGATCGGGTTGGTGAGGGCATGGCGGGCCACGAAGGCGACGGCTTCGGCGGCGCTCGCCCGCCGTCCGCCCGCCGCCTTGGCGAGGGGGACGCCTTTGGCTTTCGCCGCCCCCAACGCGGCGAGTCGCCGCGGCGAGAAGCCGTCCGCGTCGAACACGAGACCGCTGCGGTCGATCAGTCCCACGATGCGGAGGGTGAGCGCCTCCCGCTTCACCTTCGCGATCATGGGGGCGAGCGCCCGCCCGATCTGCCCGAAGCCCAACAGCACGACATCGCTGCGCTCGGGGTGCGCGACCGCGCCGCCGCCGATCTTCGAGAGCTGGAAGGCCGCGTGCACCACGCGCTGGGCGCGCGGTGCGTCCTTGCCGTCCACCACGAGCGACAGATTCAGCTCCGACGACCCTTGGGCGGTGGCGATCACGTTGATCCCGGCCTCGGCCAGGGCGGAGAAGACGCGGGCGGCGATGCCCGGCGTCTCCGCCATGCCGAGCCCCACCACCACGAGCGTCGCGAGGCCGGTGCGCGCCTCGACGCCGTCGATCTCCTGCCGCGCGATCTCCCGCTGGAACGTCTCTTCCAGGCTCCGGCGCGCGCGCTGGGCGCTCTCCTCCGGGACGCTGAAACAGATCGAGTGCTCCGACGAGGCCTGCGTGATGAGGGACACGGAGATCCCTTCCTGATGCACCGCCGCGAAGGTGCGGGCCGCGATGCCGGGGACGCCCAGCATCCCGCTCCCGGTGACCGTGAGCAGCGCCTGCCGCGGAATGGCCGAGAGCGCCTTCACGGGATACTGCTCGAGCGTGCGGCGCCGCGAGATCTCGGTGCCGAGGGACGCAGGGTCGGCGAACGGGCGGAGGCGGATCGCGACATTCTGCTTGATCACCGGGACGAGCGCCCGCGGGTGTAGCACCTTGGCGCCGTAATAGGCGAGCTCCGCTGCTTCGCGCAGGTGGACCTGCGGCACCACGCGCGCGTCTGGTACGATCCGGGGGTCCGCGGTGAGCAGGCCCGGCACGTCCTTCCACAGCGATACCTCGCGGGCCCCTAACACCCGCGCGAGCAGCGTGGCAGTCAAGTCCGAGCCGCCGCGTCCCAGCGTGGCCACCTGGCCGTCGGGCGCGGCGCCGAGAAAGCCGGGTACCACGGGGACCAAGCCGCGCGCCAACACGGGTCCGAGCGCGCGCCGCGCGCTCCGCGCGGTGCGGCCCAGGTCGGGGGACGCGTTGCCGAAGGTGCCGTCGGTCTGCACCACCTCCGTGGCATCGACGTAGCCGGCGGGACAGCCCGCCGCTTCGAGGGCGGCGACGAACAGCCGCGCCGAGAGCCGCTCGCCCCGCGCCACCAGGTAGTCGATCGTGCGGGGCGTGATCTCGCGCACGATCCCGAGCCCGCTGGCGAGCTGCTCGAGCTCGGCGAAGGCGGCGTCGATGAGCCCGACCAGCTCGTCGAGCCGGGCGCCTCGTGACAGCAGGGCTCGGGCGGCTTCGGCGTGCCGGGCGCGGAGCGCCTGGGCGGCGGTGCGGACGTGCGCGGCGTCGCCACGCGACGCGCGCGCGGCGCAGTCGAGCAGGCCATCGGTCACCCCGCTCATCGCCGATACGACCACCACCTGCGGGGACGGGCGGTACGCGACGACGATCGTCGCGGCATGCGCGACCCCGGCGGCGTTCGCGAGCGAAGCGCCGCCGAACTTGTGGATGTGCGGGGGGGAGCCGGGAGCCCGGGCCATGGCTTCAGTCCGTCTCGTAGCCGCCGGCGGGGCGGGCGGCGTGAAACGTCCGGGCGGCGATGTCCCGGGCCCCCCAGGTGCGCACCATCGCGTCACCCACGGCCCCGACGCCATCCGCGACGACCACCGCGACGATGGTCGGCCCCGAGCCGGAGAGCGTCGCGCCGTACGCGCCCGCCTGCCGCGCCGCTCTCGTCACCTCGTCGTATCCCGGCACGAGCGAGCGACGGAAGGGGACGTGGAGCACGTCGTCGAGCCCGGCGGCGAGGAGTCGGGCGTCGGCATGCGCCAGGCCGTGGACCAGGGCGGCGCTCTTCGCGGCCGCCCGCACCGCGTCCGCGTGCGGCAGCGTCGCCGGCAGCGCGGCGCGGGCGCGCTTCGTTTCGACGGTGAAGTCCGGCACGGCGAACACCAGCGCGAGCGACGGGTGCATCGGGAGCGGCGTCACGACGAGGCCGTCGGGCCCGCGCAGCACGAGGTTGGCGCCGCCGAAAACGGCCGGCGCGACGTTGTCCGGATGGCCTTCGAGGTCGCTGCCGAGCTCGGCCAGTCCTGCCCGATCGAGCTTCAGCTCGAGCAGCGCCGCCGCGGCGGCGGCTCCCGCAACCGTCGCGGCCGCGGAGGATCCGAGTCCCCGCGCGACGGGAATGTCGGAGTCGGCGGCCAGCGCGAGGCCGGCGGGCACCTCCTGCCCGGCCCGCCGGCAGGCGGCGACGAAGCCACGATACAGCAGGTCCGCCTCCGGCGCCGTGTCGAGGCTCCGGAGCGTCCCGCCGCGCTCGATCGCAATGGTCCGCCCGGCCGCGTCGGGCGCCGCCCGGGCGGTGACGCGGAGCCAGCGCCCGACTGCCACCCCTATGCAGTCGAACCCGGCGCCCAGATTGGACGTCGAGCCGGCCACCCGCACGGTCACGCTCGCTCGCATCGCCTGCTCTTTCGGGAAACAGAAAAGCCCGCGCAATGCCACGCCGCGGGCGGTCGCTTTTTAGCACGTTCTTTAACGTGGCGGCAATACGCGGCAAATCACCACGAGCGCTTCGGTTGTATGTATGTTCAATACTCGCCGCACGCGTGGGGTGCGTCAAGGAGCAGCGATGGGGAAGATTCGGGTCGGCATTCTCGGGGCGACGGGCACCGTGGGGCAGCGCTTCCTCCAGCTGCTCGAGCACCATCCCCAGTTCACGGTCACCGCGCTGGCGGCCTCCGACCGGTCACAGGGCAAGCCGTACGCCGCGGCGTGCGTCTGGCGACTCCCGGGCGCCGTGCCGGACGCCGTGCGCGGCCTCGTCGTCCAGGCGCCCGAGCCGCCGCTCGATTGCGACATCGTGTTTTCCAGCCTTCCGTCCGACATCGCAGGGTCGGTCGAGACGCGGTTCGCCCGCGCGGGGTATCGGGTCGTGACCAATTCGTCGCCGCACCGCATGGACGATGCGGTACCGCTGCTGATTCCGGAGGTGAACCCCGGCCACCTCGCGCTGCTCGACGCCTGCAAAGGGACGGGCGGCGGGTTCATCGTGGCGAACCCCAACTGCTCGACAGTGATGATCGCGCTCGCCTTGGCGCCGCTCGCCGCCCGGTTCGGGGTGGCAGCAGTGGCCGCCACGACGCTGCAGGCCATCTCCGGCGCGGGGTACCCGGGCGTGGCCTCGCTCGACATCACCGACAACGTGGTCCCGTTCATCGCCGAGGAAGAGGAAAAGATCGAGCGCGAGACCCGGAAGATCCTGGGGTTCCTGGACGCCAGTCGCGTGACGCCAGCAACGTTCGCCGTGAGCGCGCAATGCCACCGTGTCAACGTCGTCGACGGGCACCTGGCGGCGGTGCGGGTGAAGCTCGCCCGCGCGGCGGATCCCGCGGAGCTACGCGAGGCGTTCGCGGCCTTCACCGGGCTGCCCCAGGAGCTCCGCCTCCCCAGCGCCCCGGAGCGGCCCATTCTCGTGCGCGACGAGCCCGATCGCCCCCAGCCGCGGCTCGACCGCGACGCCGGGGGGGGCATGAGCATCAGTGTGGGCCGGATTGCCCGTGATGGAGTCCTCGGGCACCGGTTCGTCGCGCTGAGCCACAACACCATCCGCGGGGCTGCCGGCGCGGCGATTCTCAACGCCGAGCTGCTACTGGCGAAGGGCTACCTGGAAGGGCCGTGACCAGGCCCCCGGCTTCGTAGTCTTTACCTTACCGGAAGCGCTGCCCTGTACTCGAACCGTCGGAGGATCGTCGCATGCGTCGCATGTCTTGGAGAGTCCGGCGCCTCGCCGCAGGCACCATCACGGTCGCATTGGTCGCGGCGTGTTCCACCTCACCCTTGACGTCTCCCCAGAATCCGGTTCTCACGCAGCCCGAGGCCAATGCCGTCGCCGAAGTCGTCGCGACCGATGCGGCCTCGCTCGCGGGTGGAGTGACACTCGACGCCGCGACCGGCATGCCGTTCGCCGTGGCCCCGATGCCCGGGGCGCCGGCGATGGCCACGTCGTCCGCGAGCTGCATGCCTACCCGGACCCCGTCCCCGCCGACCAACTCCGACGGCGACCCGGTGCCCGATTCGGTGCGCATCGACTTCACCGGCTGCACGTTCACCGGTGACGCGCACACCGTCACGCTGAGCGGCTCGATCGACATCGTCGATCCGACTCCGGCGATCACCGACCGGGCGTTCCGGACGCGCTCTAACGCCTTCACGCGGACCGTCACCAACGCGGCGACGGGGACCACCCGCTCCGTGGTCGAGAACGGCGTCCGCTCGGTGGTGCCGACAGCCGACCAGGTCCAGCTCGCGGATACCATGACGACCGAGTACACCTTCGCGAGCGGCACGACTGCGTCCCACGTGCGCAAGTGGCTGGCGACCTTCACCGCGGACCAGGCCGGGTCGATCCGGGTCGGCTCGCGCCTCCCGAGCGGCGATTGGACCATCGCCGGGGCCTCTACGTACACGTCCGGCACGAACAGCTACTCCCTCTCGGTGACCACGAGCGAGCCGCTGCACTACAATCCGAGCTGCACGACCGAGCCCCGGTTCGATTCGGGGAAACTCAGCGCGGTCGTCACCAAGGGCACGACGTCGACCACCGTGACCATTGAGTTCACCGCCTGCGGCCAGTATACGGTCACGCGGTCGTAGCTGCCCGTCGCCCGCGGGGCGCTCGAGGCCCGATCCGCTGCCGGATCGGGCCTCTCTGCGTATAATGAAGCCTCTGATCCACGCCCACGTCGTGCTCAACCCCGCGGCCGGCCGCGGCGCGGCGGGCCGCGCGCTCGATTCCATCGCACGCGAGTTCCACCACCAGGGGTGGTCGGTGGAGGTGGAGCGGACCGAGGGGCCGGGCCACGGCGCGGAGCTCGCGGCGCGCGCGGTGCAGCGAGGGGCGCAGCGGATCGTGGCGGTGGGCGGCGACGGCACCGTGCACGACGTGGCGAACGGCTTGCTGCGTCACGGGGGGGGCGGGGAGGTCGCGCTCGGTGTGGTACCGATCGGCAGCGGGAACGATTTCGCCAAGCTCGCGGGCGTGTACCGGCACAGCCCGGTGCGCGCGGTGCGGCGCCTCGTCACCGCGCAGACGACGAGGTTCGACGCCGGCCTGGTCTGCGGCGAGTACTTCGTGAACAGCGTGGGGTTCGGCTTCGGACCGGAGGTCGTGCGCGTCCGGAACGCCATGCCGGGGCTCTCGGGCTTCGCTTCGTATTTCGTGCCGGTGTTCCGCGCGTTCGTGCGGTTTCGCCCGCCACGCTTCGAGGTCCGGGCGCGCGGATTCGCGGAGACGGGGTACATGATGATGGTGGAGGTGTGCAATGGCACGACGGCCGGCGGCAGTTATCGTTTCGCCCCCGACGCGCTGCCGGGAGACGGCCGCCTGGACGTGTGTCTCGTGCGGCGCGTCTCGCTGCTGCGGTTCCTCATGGCGGTGCCGCGGGTGATGCGCGGGACGCACGCGACGATGCGGGAGGTCGCCCTGTTTCAGACCCGCGAGGTCACCATCCGCTCGCTCGAGGGGCCGCTGCTCCTGCACCTGGATGGCGAGCTGCGCGAGCCGGACGCGCGCCAGTGCACGGTGCGCGTGGAGCCAGGGAGGCTGAAGGTGATGGTGGCGCGATGACGGCGGTCTGGCGGACGGGCGGACGGGCGGTCCGTGGAGCCGCCTGCGTGGTGGTGCTTCTGTCCGTCTGTCCGGCCGTCCGACTGTCCGCCCAGGTACCCGACACCTCCCATGCTCCCCCGCCGCTCGTCACCACCGGCGCGCTCGTCGTTGCCGCCGATACCGCGCAACGCATCCGGCCGATGGGCGCGTTCCTGCGCTCGCTGCTCGTGCCGGGGTGGGGTCAGGCAGCGACGGGCCGGCACGTCACCGGCGCGCTGTTCGCGACGTGGGAAGGCGTCGCCGCGATGATGGCCCTCAAGGCCCAGTCGGAAATGCACTATCTGAAGGAGACGCAATCGCCGAACGTCGTCGCGAAGCGCCAGGAAGTCCAGGATTGGATCGTGCTCTGGGTCTTCAATCATCTCTTCTCCGGGGCCGAGGCGTTCGTCTCGGCGCACCTCCAGGATTTTCCCAGGGATTTGAAGCTTCGGGCGTTCCCGGGCGGGGTCGGGATCAGCGTGCCGGTGCCCCGTCCGTGAACCCGGCGCCGCTCGGCGTGTTCGATTCCGGCATCGGGGGACTCACCGTCGCCCGGGCGGTGTTCGAGCGCTTGCCGCACGAGTCCGTGATCTATTTCGGCGACACGGCGCGCGTCCCCTACGGCCCCAAGTCGCCGGACACGGTGCGCCGGTACTCGGGCGAGATCCTGGCGTACCTGCTCGCGCGCGGGGTGAAGGCACTGGTCGTCGCGTGCAACACCATCAGCGCTCAGGCGCTCGACTTTCTGCGAGAGCGCTCGCCCGTACCGCTGGTCGGCGTGATCGAGCCGGGCGCGCGCGCGGCGGTGCAGGGGACGAGGTCGGGGAAAATCGGCGTGATCGGGACGGCGGGGACGATCGCGAGCGGCGCCTACGAGCGTGCGATCAAACGGCTGCGGCCCGACGCCGCGGTGTGCGTGCAGGCCTGCCCCCTGTTCGTGCCGCTGGTCGAGGAGGGGTGGTTCGACCACTCCGCGACCGAGCTGATCGCGCGGGAATATCTCGCGCCGCTCCAGCGCGCCGCGGTGGATGTGCTGGTGTTGGGCTGCACCCACTATCCCCTGATGAAGCCGCTGCTCGGACGCGTGCTGGGTCCCGCGGTGACGCTCGTCGACAGCGCCGAGGAGACCGCCAAGGTGGTGGCCGAGGACCTGACGCGAGGCGGACTCGCGGCGTCCCCGAGCAATCGCCCCACGCACCGCTTCGTCGTGTCGGACGATGAGCCGCATTTCCGCAAGGTGGGCGCGAAGTTTTTAGGAGAGAAGTTGCAGCACGTCGAGGTGGTGCCGCTGGGGTAATCGAAACCCGTCACGCGAAAACGTCACGCAAAGACGTCACGCGACTACGTATCACTGAAACGTCTTTAGCTCTACGCCGTCTTGCGTGACGACAGCATACCTGCCCCCGTCGAGGAAGGCCCCGGGATTCAGATACGCCCGTCCGTTCGGCAGTTGTGACAGCGCGGGACGATGGGTGTGCGCGAGAATCACGAGCTCCAGGTCCGGTCGTCGCCCCAGCAGCTGCTGGGCGTACTGCGCCTGGGCTCGCTCGGCACGGTCGAGCACGGCCCGGTCGCGGGTGTTGTCCGCGAGCTTGCGGGAAAGCTGGTGCGCGATCCAGGAGCCCACGTCGGGATGGAGCGCGCGGAACGCCCGGATTGTCACCCGGTGACGCGTGACCTGGTGCATCACGCGGGCGCTCCAGTGCTGCTCGGTCAGCCCGTCGCCGTGGGCCACGAACGCGCGGCGTCCCGCCACGTCGAGCTCGGCTTCCCCCGGGTGGAAGGCGATGCCCAAGTCGTGGATGAGAAAGTCCCCGCCCCACCGATCGTGGTTGCCGCCCACGAATGTGATGGGCACGCCGCGCGTTCGCAGGGCGTGGAGCTTCGCGACCGTGCCGAAGTGACGGCGCGGGATCACCGAGCCGTACTCGAACCAGAAGTCGAACAGGTCCCCGTCGATGAGGAGCGCGTCCCCGAGATCAGGCACTGTGTCGAGGAAGCGGTGAAACGCGACTGCGACCGCGGGCGGGACCTGACCGAGATGGCGTCGGCCACCACCACAACGCGGGAGACTGGGAAGGGCACGGCCCCCAAGCTAGGAATCGCGGAGAAGGGTCGCAAGCGCTAAGTTGCCCCGGCGTGATCAGCTCGATAACCCTGCGCGTCAACTATTCCGAGACCGACCAGATGG
>QHTS01000165.1:0-13249 GCA_003220905.1 Gemmatimonadota bacterium
ATGAAGTCGCTGACGTGCGTGCCCGGGGACATCCCGAAGTCCTGATCGTCGGTGCCCGACTCGGGGATGAAACCGCCCATGGAGCAGCTATTGGCCGGCCTGGTCAACAGCTTCTTGGCCGAGTAGGCGAACACGCGCGCGAACGCCAGCTCGATGTTGGTGCCGCCTTCGCCTACGAACGCGTGCGTGAAGTTCCCGGTGTTCCGGACAAAGGTCTGGTCACCGAGGCCGAACGACGCGAAGTCGATCGTGACCGCTTTGCACGCCGTGAGCACCACCGCCCGCTGCCCCAGGGTCGGCCGGATCATCTCGATGCGGAGCGTGTCCCCCGTGACGTTCTGGCCCAGCGCCCCGAGCTCCCAGAACAGGTGGCTGAACAGCTGGGTCGTATCCGTCGTGTTGATCAACTTTTCCATCCGCAGCGTGGCCCGGCCGTTGAACGGCGACGAGCTGCTCTGCGTCGGGGTCGTCGAGTAAATCGCGTAGATCTGGCTCGGATCGCAGTTCGGCGGCGCGCCGCCCACCCGGCACACGGTCCCGAGGTACTGGGGCCGATCGGAGACGTCGTGCACGGTGATCACGGCGCGGGTGAAGCCGCTCACGAGCTGAATCGAATATTTCTCGATGAGGAAGTTCGGCAGGGCCTGCCGCCAGAGCAGCCGGCGCGTGCTCGCATCCAGGATCGACAGCTCGGTGCCGCCCGCGTCCGCCACGACCACCCGGTTGGGGTCGTACGTCCCCAGCGTGTCCACCGGCCAGAGCGCGATGCCCCACGGCACCGGCCCGGCGGTGATGATGCCGCTCGGGTCGAAGGTGTTGGTCGCGAGGTTGTACACTTCGACCCGGCCCAGCGCGTCGTTGGTCAGGTACAGCTCGCGCCGGTTCGAGTTGTAGATCGCGTCGGCAATGTGGCCGCCGAACGGCAGCGAATGCGTGGTCCCCGCCACCACGACGACGGTGTCCACGCCCCCGCTCGCCGCGCCGGCGCGCAGCGGCGCTCGGCGCGGCGCGCTTCCCGTGATGACGGTGCTCGTCTGCGAGTAGGCGCAGTTCCGGGCCGTCGCGAGGTCGCAGGCGTAACCTCGGATCACCACGCTCTTCGGCAACCCGCTGTCCGCCAGCGGCAGCGCGAGTGCGAACACCCGATCGACGGTGGTCAGGTTGGTCGCGGCCATGCTCGAGTCGAGCACGAACTTGAGCGCCACGACCCCCGTGAACGGGGGAACGGCGGCGAGCGCCGTGTCCACCCGGAAGAGCGCGATGCCCCACGGCACCGGCCCGGCGGTGATGATGCCGCTCGGGTCGAAGGTGTTGGTCGCGAGGTTGTACACTTCGACCCGGCCCAGCGCGTCGTTGGTCAGGTACAGCTCGCGCCGGTTCGAGTTGTAGATCGCGTCGGCAATGTGGCCGCCGAACGGCAGCGAATGCGTGGTCCCCGCCACCACGACGACGGTGTCCACACCCCCGCTTGCCGCCCCGGCGCGCAGCGGCGCTCGGCGCGGCGCGCTTCCCGTGATGACGGTGCTCGTCTGCGAGTAGGCGCAGTTCCGGGCCGTCGCGAGGTCGCAGGCGTAGCCTCGGATCACCACGCTTTTCGGCAACCCGCTGTCCGCCAGCGGCAGCGCGAGTGCGAACACCCGATCGACGGTGGTCAGGTTGGTCGCGGCCATGCTCGAGTCGAGCACGAACTTGAGCGCCACGACCCCCGTGAACGGGGGAACGGCGGCGAGCGCCGTGTCCACCCGGAACCCCATCACTTGGATCCCGCTCGGGTCGGTGGCGTGCACCGCGACGTTGTCGTTCACCTCCACGCGCGAGGAGATCGAGTGCGACACGGTCGGCGGCGTGAGGTCGTTCCCCGGCGTCTGTACCGTGACGGTGACGGTGTTCGAGAACGCCCGGCGTCCACCCGCGTCCACCGCGAACCCCGTCACGGTGAAAGACGTGAACCCGGGCTGAACCGTCAGTGTGTCCGAGTAGAACGTGTCCGGCGGTTGCCGCTGGGGCGGCGTGAACACGAGTGAGTCGGTGGGCGGCGTGGTCGCGTCCGTGACGGCGCTGCGCGAGACGACGATGAACCCGATACGCTCGATCCCGCCCAGCTGCTGGGCGTGGATCTCGATGGGGATGTTCTTGCCGGTCGAAGCGACCGCGGGGGCGGTGGGCGCGACCAGCGTGACGCTCAGCGCCTGCACGTTCGACAAGAAGACCACGATCGTGTCTTCGGAGAAGTTGCCCGCGCCGTCGGTGGCGCGGCCGATGATCGTGATGAACCCGCCCGCGCCCGAGCCGGCCGGGAACGTGACCCGCGTGCCCTGGGTGTAGCTCGTGACCGTCGTGTTGAAAATCGTATCGGTCTGGGCGAGGTAGCCGCCCGAATACGTGATGCGGATGTCCTTCAGCCCCAGGTTGTCCGTGGCGTTGACGCTGAAGGAGAGGCCGCTCGCGATCGCCTGCGTGTCCGCCGCGGCGCTGAGCACGATGCTGGGCGGGTTCACGTCCCGCTGAATGCCGCCCGGGTTCCGCGCCGTCTCGCACGCGCCCACGACGGCCGCGAGCACGACTATGGCACACCAAGCCCGAACCGGACGCATCTGCTGCATGAGAACGCTCCTGGTCACTTCCCGGTGCTGGGCGTCACCAGGTCGTCGATAATGTGCGGCGTGACGAGAATCAGCAGATCGCGCCGCGATTCCGACTCGGAGCTGAAGCCGAACAGCTTCCCGAGGATCGGCAAGTCTACAAGGAAGGGGATTCCGGACTTCGTCACCGTGACCTCCGTCACCGTGAGGCCGCCGATGACCGCCGTTTCACCGTCGTTGACCAGGATCTGGTTGTCCGCCTGCTGCGTCTGGAACGTGAAGCCGATGTCCACCGACGAGGGCTTCACGTTGGAGCGCTCGGCGTGCACTTCCATCAGCACCTGCCGGTTCGCCGTCACGTGCGGCGTCACCTTCAGGTTGATGCCGGTCTGCTCGAAGCGCACGATGGCGCGCGGCGCGACGCCCGCGACGGCACCGGTGCCCACGTCGATCACGCGGATCGGTACGCGGTCGCCGACCAGAATCTCGGCCACCCGGTTGTCGAGCGTCGTGATCGTCGGCTCCGCCTGGACGTCCGCCAGGTCGACCCGCTGCAGCGCCTGCAGGAACGTCGTCAGATCGAAGTTCCCGATCGCCGTCGAAAAGATCAGGTTCAGCGCCGGGTTCACCACTTCCTGATCGGCGTTCCCGATGGCGGACAGCGAGTTCCCGCCCAGGTCCACGATTACATCGTTGGGTTCGAAGTTGCCCTGCGGCACGAACGCGTCCGGCACGCCGTCACCGTTGGTGTCGACGGCCTTCGCGGTGCGCGGGTCCGGCCGCTGCACCAGCTTGTTGAAGAACTGCGTCTGGGAGCCGAGGTCGTATTTCACACCCAGCTCCTCGACGTCGGTGCGGTCGACGAAGATGATCTTCGCCTGGATCGACACCTGCGGCGTGCGGATGTCGAGCCCTTTGACGAACTCCTCGACCCGGGTGATGCGGCTCGAGATCTCGGTGATCACCAGGGCGTTGCTGGTGGAATCGGCGACCACGGCGCCCCGCTTGGTGAGGATCGACGCCACCGACGGGACCAGCGCCGAGGCCTTGGCGTAGTTCACCCGCACCAGCCGCGTCTCCACCGGCACCGTCGAGTCGGCGCGCGCCAGGTCGCGTTTGTCGATGACCTGGATGATGCCGCCGTCCAGCACGTTGGCGGCGAGCCCCTGCGATTCGAGCACCGCGTTGAACGCGAGGTCCCACGGCTGGTTCTTGATTTCGGCCGAGACCTGGCCCTTCACGTCCTTGGACACGATGATGGTCCGGCCGCTGAACGCCGAGAAGCCCGCCACCACCTCCCGCAGGTCCGCATTGTCCCACGTCACCGTGATGCGCGCCGCCTGCGACTGCGCGCTCTCCTTCGCATGGGCCTCGAGGTACGCGTCGATCGTCAGCCCGTCGCCACTCTGCGCCGGCGTCGCGACCCGCGCCGCCTGGCCGCCGCGGGCGGCCTTTCCCGTTTGAACCCCGGGCTCGCGCCCGGGGTTAGTCGCTGACCCCGGACGCAAGTCCGGGGTGCCGAGCGGGCCGGCGGGCGTGACGTCCCGACTCGACCACGCCTCGAACGCCGTCCGCTCCGAGCCGATCTTCACCCGCACCTGACCCTCGCGACGCTCGATCTGATAGTCCTTCAGCGCGTCGAGGTCGATCACGACCCGCACCACGCCGGGCCGGAACTGGGCGTACCGGATGTTCTTGATGCCGCCACGGTTGGCGCCGTCGTACAGCACCGCGGGGGCGACGAGTCGCGCGCCCTGCAGGTCCACGACCAGCCGGGCCGGATTGGCCAACGTGAAGTCCTGTATGTCGACGGCGCCGCGGAGATCGATCACGACCTCCACGCTGCCCGCCGCCGGGAGCACGCTGACGGCCCTGACCTCGCCGTCCCGCGCCACCGGTCCCCCCGTCACCCCCGGGCTTGCGCCCGGGGTCAGCACAAGCAGGAGCGGGACGAAAGCTGCGATGCACTTCATGGCGTTACCTCCTGCTTGGCGAGCTGCAGGCTTTCCTGCCGCTCGAAGCCGAACTCCTGCACCGTAAACACGATTTCGCGCGGCCGGATCGTGGTGGCCTTGAGGCGCCCGATGATGTTGCCCGGCTTCACTCGATACACCTTGCTGTTGGTCACATCGCGCAGCACCGCGACGCTGCGCGCCGGATACCGCCCGTCGTAGTAGATGCCCACGAGCCGCAGGTCCGACAGGAGCGGCCGGATGTCGCCCGACCGGAGCAGCGACAGGAACGGGTCCCGCCCGCCGCCCTCGTATGAGAAGACCTCGCGCACCAGCACCGGGGCCATGACGCTGTCGCGCTTGGCGCTGTCGGGTTTCGCCGCCGCCGCGGGGTTGGGCTTCGCCTGGGCGGCGAGCGGACCTGCTGCGAGCAGCGCCACGACGCACGCCGCGAATCGCGCGCTCACCGTCCGCCCCCCGCGCCCTTCTTGGCCGGCGCTGGGGGCGGCGCCGCCGCCTTCACGAACGTGCGGATCCCGAATTGCGCCTCGAGCAGCGCGCCCAGCGTGTCGCCCAGCAGCTTCTGCGCCTGCCCCGCGGCCGCCTTGAGGATCACGTCCTGCGGGACGATGATGCGCGGCAGGCTCGCGATGTCGGACAGGAACTCGCCCAGCTGGTCGTAGTGCCCGATGATCTCGAGCCGGTACCGGTACGTGTCGAACGGCGGCCCCGGCTCGACGGCCTGCGGCTCGATCCGGCCGATGGTCACGCCGCGCACTTTGGCCTTGGTCGAGATGTCGTCGATCAGCGCCGGGACTTCGTTCTTCTCGGGCACGAGGCGGCGCATCACCCCGAGCAGCGCCGTGTACTCCTCGACTTTGCGGCGCAGGTCCTCCACGGTGCCGCTCGCGAGATCCGCCTTCGCTTGCGCGATCACGGCCTCCATGCTGGCGATCTCGGTCTGCGTCGCCTCGATCTCCTGGCCCGTCGGCTTCGCCCAGTAGTTCCAGAAGGCGTAGCCCAGCCCGACCATGCCGATGGTGATGAGCAGCATCACCTGGCTCTGCCTGTCCTGCGGCAGCAAGGCCATGGCGCTACCTCGCCGACTGGGTCAGGGGGACGGTGCGGATGTACACCGAGTCCGCCACCCGGAAGCGCACGGCGACGTTGAACGCGGTGACCGGGCGGTCGGCCTCGATGACCGTGGAGGTCGTCGCCGGCATCACGTCGGTGAGCCACGGCGACGCGGCGAGCTGGCGCAGGAACGTGGTGAACGCCTGGATGTCCACCGTGCTGCCGGTGATCCAGATGCGGACCTGCGGCCTCCCCGCCGAGTCCGCGGTGCCCTGGCCGGCCGGCTGGGAACCCGGTGCGCCGGGCGCGACATTGCCGCCCCCGGCCACCGAGATCCCGGTGAGCCAGGTGTAGGGCGGCAGCGCCTTGGTGATCTGGTCGAGCACGTGCGGCCAGACGTAGCGGTCCGCGTCGATGCCGCGGATGACGTTGATTTCCGTGACCAGCGAGTCGCGGATGCGCTCGGACTGCCGCTTCTGCGCGATCACCGCGTCGAAGCGGCGCTTCTCCGCCTGCACCTCGGTGCGCCGGTTCTGGGCCACCCGCAGCCGCGTGCTCTGCGTGATGAACCACAGCAGCCCGCCCCCGACCACGATCAACGAGGTCGCGCTCGCCGCGAGCAGCCACGGGTTCTTGATGCTCGCAAGCAGACCCCGGAAGTCGGGCAGCGCGAGCTTGAAGCCCGCGCCGCCGGCGGCTGCCTTCCTCTTCTTCCCGGGAAGTAGGTTTATTTCGATCATGCGGCGCGCCTCAGCGCCAGGCCCACGGAGAGCATCAAGAGGGGGGCCATCTCATCCACCGCGACGGACTCGAAGACCGAGTCGCGCACCTTGAGCCGCTGCACCGGGCTCGCGAGCTCCACGGGCACCCGCAGCCGGTTCGACAACGTCTCGTTCAGACCCGGAACCCGCGCCCCGCCGCCGATCGTGTACACGCGCCCCAGCCCGCCCGCGGAGCGCGACGCCGTCGCGAGGAACGCCGCCGCCCGCTCCACCCCCACCGCGATCTCCTCGCCCCGCGCGTCCACGTACTGCGCCAGGTCCGCGCTCTGGGCCTGGCCCTGGATGACCCGCTCCGAGTCCTCCGCCGAGAGCCCCTTCTCGCGCTGGAGGTCCTCCCGGAACCGCCGCGTCCCCACCGACAGATCCCGGGTCAGCACCGGAACCCCGTCCTCGAGGATGTTCACGTTGGTGATTTCGTGCCCGATGTTGACCAGCCCCACCACGCCTTGCATCGCGTCGGGGTGGTTCAGCTCGAAGGCGTTGTGGATCGCGAACGCGTCCACGTCGATGATCGCCGGCTCGAGTCCCGCCTCCCCCAGGAGCGAGGTGCGGCTGTCCACCAGCTCCCGTTTGGCGGCGACGAGCAGCACGTTCATCTGCAGCCCCTCGGCGTCGGGATCGAGGATCTGGAAGTCGAGCTCCACGTTCGCCATGTCGAACGGAACGTGCTGCTCCGCCTCCCACCGAATCACCTCCCGGGCGTCCCCCTCCTTCATCCGGTCCATCTGGATCTTCTTGACGATCACGTCCCGGCCGCCGACCGCCGTCACCACCGACCGCTGCTTCACGCCGGCCGCGGAAAACAGCCCCCGGATCGCTTCCGACACGAGCCCGGGGTCCATGACCTCCCCCTCCACGATGGCATCGGCGGCGACCTCGGTCGTGGCGACCTTGACCAGCTCGGGCTCGCTGCCGGAATGGTCGATCACCGCCAGCTTGATGATGCCGGAACCGATATCCAGGCCCACGGAGGTTTTTTTGCCACCCAGCAACCCGAAGAGGGCCATAGGTGCCTATGGGTTAAGGACAAGACGGGGCGAGGGCAAACTACAGTAAGCCCCGCCCCTTATCCTGTCAAGCCTCGAACCTACTTGAGGCCGAACCAACAAGTACTTTGCCTACCGAGAGTTAGGTCGCTTTAATAGAGCTGGACCCACCCCCGCGACCGCATCATCGAGCCCACTCCTGTCTTGTTTAACGCCTTGATAATAGCGCACTTAGAGTACAGGAGGTTGGCGGCGCCGGAGAGGTTGTTGGTGGTGTCCGTGAACTGGGCCGTATCCTGCACCATCACCGTGCCCCAGAAGTGAGCTGGAGTGCCGCCACCGCCGGAGGTTTTGAGTGAGCCCTTGACGATCACGATGCCGAAAAACTGGAACCCCCCCTGGACGCTCAGGCCCCCGTCGACGAGGAGGACGCCTTGGCCTTCCTGGCCGTTGATGACGGCACCGTCCCCCGTGATACGGACGATGGGGAAATAGCTCCCGCATGGGCCCGTCGGGGTCGTGGGACTACCCCAGTTCGTCTGTACGCTGTAGTCGCACGCCGTGCCCACAGTCACCGGGCCGATCGAACTCGAGAAGTTCTGCGCCGGCAGCGTGATGTTGGCGCTTGCGGCCAAATCGGCGTACGTCACGTCGCCGTAGTGGGTAAACGAGCTGTCGGCCAGCGTCGGGTCCTTGAGCACCGGCGGGTTCCCGTTGATGGATGGGTGCCCGCTGGTCGATACCGTTCCGCTCGACTGCGTCCGGATCCCCGCCTTGGCGGAATCGAGCGGGGGGCAGCCTGCCCACCCGGTCGGTGGATGATCGTTGCCGTCGATGCTGGCACTCCCGACCACCACGTTGTCGCCGCCCGACGTGACTGCCGCCCGCGTATCGATGCTCACGGGTCGGATCCGGGCCAGGAGCCCGAGCCGCTGGCCCGCGCCGCCGCCCCGGATGCGCCCCGCGAGGCTCATGGTATCCTGGGCGCTCACGTCGAGCAGATAGAGCTCGTCGTTGAGCTTGAACAGCGAGCCGCTGTAGCTCCCCGTCTTGCTCTTGGCCGTCTTCCGGACCATCCGCACCGAGTCCTTGGACGGCGCCGCGGCCGGGTACGGATACAACGCGGCGTACGTCTGCTGGTTTCGGACGCCGGCGGTGGTGCTGTCCCAGGTGCGGATGATGTCGTACACGCCCTCCTCCGCGACGCCGAACGACGCCTGCACGCGGCGCACGTTCTCGGCCACCCGCTGCTCCTGGGTGCCGGAGAAAAGGGCGCCCGCGATGAGCGCGCCCACGATCACGAGGGCGACGATCGCGATGGCGAGCGCCATGCCGCGCTCGTTCTGCACGACGTGCTTCATACACGACTCCTTGAGGTTCACGTGTGACCCGCCCCTCAACCGCATGAGCGGGGAGGCGCCGAGCCCGGGCCGCACCGCGGGTTGTTCCGCAGCGCGACACGAGTCACGACGCTGTCCACCTTGTACGCCTGCACTCCGTCCGCGCCGCGGATCGGCGACGTCGTACGGGCGCGCAGCACGATCTGGATCTGCGCGACTTGCGCCGGAAGCGGAGTCACCGCCCCGACACTGTCGTAGTAGCTGAACGTCACACCGTTGGCGCCCGTCAGCGGTCCGACCACCGGCTGGATGGCACTGTTCTGGGACAGGTTCCGCTGTCCCAGGTACGAGTTGCCGTCTGCGCTCTGGTAGACCCGATACGTCACCACGTCGAAGCCTCGCACGGGAGCGCCACTAGTGATCGCGCCGGCCACGTTCAGCGTGGGGTCGATGATCCACTGCGGCTGGAAGGTCAACTGGAAGCCCTGAGTCGGCACCGTCAACGGGCCGGCCGGGCCGCTGTCGCTGCAGAACGGGCCGGCGGCGACCGTCTTGACCTGGGCGACGAGCCATTTGTCGTCGGTCCGCGTCGTCGGATTGCCCTCCCAGTAGATCAGGAGCGAGTCGTTCCGCTGGAACGTCTGGCGGTTGCCGTACATCGGCGTCGCCCGGAGGTTGAGCGTCAGCTGACCGATGCCACCGCCCATCAGCGGGTTCGGCGGGCACACGAACGCGAGCTGCCGCATCGCGCGCATCTGAATCGAGTCGGGGCCCATGGCAGCGATGTCGCCGTCGGCCGCGTCGATCTCGCGGAGGTCGGCCGGCAGGATCGCCGCCGCGGCGCGGATGTTCTGCTGCAGGTCGATCGTCTGCGTCTGCGCCAGGTACACCCGCTGGTTGTTGACCAGCACCTTGTAGACGGCGGCCGACACCAGGCCCAGGAGCACCAGCGCGATCATCAGTTCGATGAGGGAGAACCCTCGACGGGCTAGAAGAGACATGAGATCTGAGTCTCCGTGCTGTCGGTCCGCCACTTGCCGAGTGCCGTCGGGTACGTGCTGCGCACCACGATCTGCCAGTGCTTCGGGGACGTGTTCGCGAACCGCCACGTGATCGAGTCCACGGGCGTCGACCCGCGCATCAACACCTCGCTGCCCCCGGCTTGCGAGTTGCAGCCGGACGCGTGCAGCATCTCGAGCCGCCGCTGGGCGTATTGCGCGGCCACCGCCGAGCGCTGGCCCCGGCCGATCATCCGCGTCACCAGCGCCGCGGACGTGACGAGCGCGAGCAGGCCGATGGTGAGCACCAGAATCGCGACGATGACCTCGACGATCGTGAAGCCCTGCTCGCGTTTCATTGCCGCACCACCTTGCCGATCGGGTTGATCATGACCGAGTCCATGTTCGTCGAGACGCTGCCGGTGAGCCGCGCCACCGTGTTCGACGGAAAGCCGTCCATGCTCAGCCCGCGCGGATCGTATTGCACCGAGTCGCGCGACGCGCTCAGCGTCACCTTGAACCGGGCGTACAGGTCCTGGACTCCCGAGAGCGTATCCACTTTCGTCGGGCACGCGGTGGTCACCCATACTGTGTTGGTCGTGAAGTGCAGCACACTGCGGCAGCCGCGCTGGATCGCCGCCGCCCGCGCCGTGCCCGCCAGCGTGCCCACCGCGTCGCGCGCCGAGCGAAGGTTGGTCTTGTCGAGCGTCTGCCGGATCTTCGGGAAACCGATCAACGCGATGATCCCGATGATTGCTACCACGATGATCATTTCGATGGTCGTGAAGCCCGAGCGCCGCATGACAATGCCTCCAGTCGTGGAGTATCCCTTATCACACCTCATGCCGTTGCGTAAGTTATTGTATTGCAGCGTATTACGGACTTCGGCAAGGGGGGAGAGTACTGCAAAATACTGCATAAGTGCAGAGTCCTGCACTAGTCCAGGCCGTATCGGTCCATCTTGTAAAACAGGGTGCGGAGGCTCACGCCCAATCGTTTGGCTGCCTCGCGGCGGTTGCCGGCCGCCGCCGCCAAGGCGGCCGTGATCGCCTGACGCTCGGCGACTTCGACGGCTTCACGGAGCGTGCCGCTCCCTGCTCCCTGCTCCCCGCCCCCCGCCCAGGGAGCGGGGAGCGGGGAGCGGTTCCTTCCGAAAATCCGCCGGCTCCAGGATCTCTTTGTCCGACAGCACCGCCGCCCGTTCGATGGCGTGCTCGAGCGAGCGCACGTTGCCCGGCCACGACTGCTCGCCGAGCCACGCAAGCGCCGCTTCGCTCAACACCACGCGCCGGCCGAGCCGGCCGGCAAGCCGGGCCGCAAAATGCCCCGCCAGCGGTGCGATGTCGGCGCGCCGCTCGGACAGCGGGCGCAAGTGAATCGCCACGACGTTCAAGCGGTCGAACAGATCGTGTCGGAACCGGCCCGCCACCGCCTCGGCGGCGAGGTCCTTGGCGGTCGCCGCGAGCAGGCGTACGTCCACGCGCCGCGTCTTCTGGTCTCCCACGCGGCGGATCTCATTCTCTTGCAGCACGCGCAGCAGCTTCGCCTGGAGCGCCAGCGGCAGCTCCCCGACCTCGTCCAGCAGCAGGGTACCGCCGTCAGCCTGCTCGAACAGCCCCGGCCGATCCGCGGCGGCCCCCGTGAACGCCCCCTTTACGTAGCCGAACAGCTCCGACTCGAGCAGCGTGTCGGGGATCGCCGCGCAGTTCACCGCCACGAACGGGCCGGTGGCGCGGGGACTGGCCCGATGGATCGCCTGCGCGATGACTTCCTTGCCGGTCCCGCGCTCGCCGGTGATGAGCACGGTCGTCGGGTGCCCCGCCACGCGCGCTACGACCTCGAGGGCCTGCCGCATGGCCGGACTCTCGGCGATCAGCGCCCGCGCTGCAGGGCTGCTGTCCAACTGTGCTCTTAGTGTCGCGATGGTGTGAGTGAGCCGCTCGCGCTCTTCGGCTTTGCGCAGCGTGAGCACCACCTCGTCCGGGCGGAACGGCTTGGGCACGTAGTCGTACGCCCCCTCCTTCATGGCAGCGAGCGCCGCTTCCTCGCCGCCATAGGCGCTCATCATGATGACCAGGGCCGTCCCGCCACGCCCCTTGTACGCGCGCAGGAACGCCAGCCCGTCCGTCTCCGGCATCCGCACGTCGCACAGCACGAGGTCGAACGACTCGGCGAGCGCGCGCTCAAGTGCGCGAGTCCCGTTGCCCTCGGCCGCCACGTCGTAGCCCGCGTCCGCCAGCAACAGCCCGAGCGATTGGCGCAGACCAGGCTCGTCGTCCACCACAAGGACTCGGGTCATGCCGCAGGGAAGAACATCTTGAACGCCGCCCCTCCCTCCCGCGCCGTGTCCACCCACACCACCCCTCCCATGTCGTGCACGGCGCGCGCGACGATGGCGAGGCCCAAGCCGGTGCCCCGGCCCGGCTCCTTGGTGGTGTAGAACGGGTCGAAGATCTTCTCGCGGTCCTCGAGGGGTACCCCGGGGCCCGAGTCCGCGACGAAGAGGAGCACCCCCCGCTGGCCGGCGGCGAAGTCGGTGCGCGCAGGGCGAGTCTCGGGACGGCGCGAAAAGCTGGTCCGCTGCGGATCGCTCGCCCGCTTGGGCGACGCGCGCCGCGACTCGAAGGCCCACGCCCTCGCCCCGAGGATCACGACGCCGTCGGGCGCGGCGTCCACCGCGTTCAGGACCAGGTTGACGATGGCCTGCTCCAGGAGATGAGCGCGCCCGAGCATCCGCGGCACGTCGGGGGCGACCTCGAGGCTCGCACGCACGGGCTTCAGGGCCCCCTGCGCTTCGAGCAGCCCGTAGGCGCCCCGCGCCACTGCGCCGGCGTCGAGCGGCGCGAGTGCCTCCTCCTGCGGTCGCGCGTAGTCGAGCAGACCGCGCACGATCCGGTCGAGGCGCTCGAGCTCCCGGGTCACGCCGGTGACCACCTCCGGGTCGGCGCCGCGGCGCCGCAGCACCTCCACGTAGGTCCCGATCGCGCCCAGCGGATTCCCCACCTCGTGGGCGATCCCGGCCGCCAGCCGGCCGATGCTCGCGAGCTTCTCCGAGCGCACCAGCTGCCCCTGCGCATCGAGCAGGTGATCGGTCATGCGGTTGAGCCGCTCGGCGAGGGTGGCGAAGTCGCGCGTTTCCGCGTCCGGCGCACGCCGCCCCAGATCGCCGTCCGCCACCGCGTCCGCCGTGGCGACCACGCGCTCCAGCGGCCACAGGACCAGCCGGTTCACGAGGTAACGCCCGAACACGAGGAACACGGCGACTTCCAGGGCGACCAGGAGCATCACCAGCACGAACGTCCGCTCGGGGGCGAAACTGGTGGCGACCAGCATAGTCGCCACGCCTACCAGCAGGGCGGCGGCGGCGAGGAACGACAGGTAGAACAGTAGCTCGGTCCGGAGCGCGGGCTTGGCCGGCATGGCGCTGGAATAGGCATAAAAACGAAGCGGCGGGGAAGTCCCCGCCGCTCGTCGGATGCCACCGCAAGGTCGCCGCTTAGTTACAGGCGGGCGCGCCTTCGTTGACCGCCGGTGC
>QHTS01000165.1:13306-17269 GCA_003220905.1 Gemmatimonadota bacterium
TTGTTACCGGTCGTGACGCAGAAGTTCACCGAACCCGCGGTGGGCGGCGTGGTGCACGCCGTCGTGGCGCTGTACTTGACCGAGTCGGCGAAGTACGCCTCTTCGGCGGTCACCAGGTTCCGAAGGTCCGACTTCATCGAGGCGATGTATGCCTTCGCCTTCGTGTTGGCGAACTTCGGGATCGCGATGGCGGCCAGAATGCCGATGATCACCACCACGATCAGCAGCTCAATGAGTGTGAAACCCTTGCGGTTCATCTGACTCTAACCCCCGTTTGAAGTCCATCTAGTTGCCGCATGAAACGGGATTTTCCCACCAATGGGTGAAGCAAACCCCGTGCCCTGCGTCACCGAAAGTCACGTAACACATTTTATGGTAACCCGTTACACCGATAGGATCGGCTCTTTGTAACGCCCGCGATAGGCGGTCAATTCGGGATTTTTGCAAGGCCCCGGGCCGTCCGCAAGGGTGGCAGGGGCATGAAAACGAAGCGGCGGGGAGGTCCCCGCCGCTCGTCGGATGTCGCCGCAAGGTCGCCGCTTAGTTACAGGCGGGCGCGCCTTCCGAGACCGCCGGTGCCAACACCGCCGTGTTGATGAAGATCGCGCACCTCACCAGCGGGGTCGTCAGGTTGTTGTTCGTGATCGTCACGGCCCAACCGCCGTTACCGGCCGCGAGGCCGACGACGCCGAGGTTGTTACCGGTCGTGACGCAGAAGTTCACCGAACCCGCGGTGGGCGGCGTGGTGCACGCCGTGGTCGCGCTGTACTTGACCGAGTCGGCGAAGTACGCCTCTTCGGCGGTCACCAGGTTCCGAAGGTCCGACTTCATCGAGGCGATGTATGCCTTCGCCTTGGTGTTGGCGAACTTCGGGATCGCGATGGCGGCCAGAATGCCGATGATCACCACCACGATCAGCAGCTCAATGAGTGTGAAACCCTTGCGGTTCATCTGACTGTACTCCCGTTGAAGTCCATCTCATGGAGAAGCTCGAAACCGCATGAAGCGGGATTTTCCCACGGGTGGGTGAGGCAAACTCCGTGCCCTGCGTCACCGAAAACCACCTAACACATTTCGTGGTAACCCGTTACACCGATAGAATCGGCTCCCTTGTAACCCCGCAATAATCGGCCACTTCGGGATTTTTGCAAGGCCCCGGGCCGACCGCAAGGGTGGCAGGGGCATGAAAACGAAGCGGCGGGGAAGTCCCCGCCGCTCGTCAGATGTCACCGCAAGGTCGCCGCTTAGCTACAGGCGGGGGCGCCTTCCGAGACCGCCGGTGCCAACGCCGCCGTGTTGATGAAGATCGAGCACCTCACCAGCGGGGTGGTCAGGTTGTTGTTCGTGATCGTCACGGCCCAACCGCCGTTACCGGCCGCGAGGCCGACGACGCCGAGGTTGTTACCGGTCGTGACGCAGAAGTTCACCGAACCCGCGGTGGGCGGCGTGGTGCACGCCGTCGTGGCGCTGTACTTGACCGAGTCGGCGAAGTACGCCTCTTCGGCGGTCACCAGGTTCCGAAGGTCCGACTTCATCGAGGCGATGTATGCCTTCGCCTTCGTGTTGGCGAACTTCGGGATCGCGATGGCGGCCAGAATGCCGATGATCACCACCACGATCAGCAGCTCAATGAGTGTGAAACCCTTGCGGTTCATCTGACTGTACCCCCGTTGAAGTCTATCTCATGACTACCCAAAACCACGTGAAGCGCAATTTCCCACGGGTGGGTGAAGCAAGCCCCGTGCCCTGCGTCGCCGAGAGATGCGTAAGGAGTTCTGTGACAATATGTTATGCCGCTAGCGGCTGCTCTTGGTACACCCCGCAGCTATACGTGAATTCGGGACTTTTGCAAGGCACCGGGCCGACCGCAGCGCGGCATCTTGCCGCCTCAAGGGAGCTGGAGACGAGCCGCGCGGGCCAGCAGCGAGTCCGCCGTCCCCGGATAGCCGTGGGCACGTGCCATCGTTGCCTCGTAACGCAGGTAGCCGGCGGCGCACGGTCCGGAGCAGAAGCGCTCGAGCCGGGCGACGAGCGAATCGGCCGCTCGAGAGTCGCCCATCGCGAGCGCCGCCACGGTGCCGGTCGCGTAAACCCAGGGGTCATAGGGCATGATGCCCGCCGCGATGCGGGCCGCGCCCAGCGCCTTGGCAGGTTCGTGCCGGTCGAGGTAAACGCCGGCCATGCGCACCGGGCCCCCGTAGGAGCCCGGCGAGTCTTCGAGGATGCTCTGGGTGACCGCGTTATCGTCGCGCCACTTGGGAACGCGCAGCGCGGTGCGGATACCACCCAGGAGGCAGAGGGTGGCGACCACCAGGCGCAGCCGTTCGCGCGGCAGGCGGGAGAGGGCGGCGGTCACGGCCAGCACCAGCCCGGCCGACGGTAAGTAGAGCGTACGCTCGGCCACGTAGAAGCCCGCGGGATAGAGGAAGTTGGCCACGGGCAAGAAGGCGACGCCGATCCAGCCGAGTCCGAACGCCTCGAGCTTCTTCCCGCGCCTCCAGGCGACCAGCAGGAGCGCGGCCCACGCCAGGCCGCAAAACAGCCCGCTCGCGAATCGAAGGTCAAAGGGGGACGTCACCACGGCGCGCTCGTTCGGGGAATAATCCACCCGCAGTGTGAGCGGGAAGACGAGCAGGCGCGCCACATCCGCGAGCGCGGCCACCGCGGTGAGCCGCACCGTGAGCCACGACTGGCCGATGAACATCGGCGCGATGCTCATGTACCCGCCGAACGGCTGGCGCACCAGCGTGCGCACGGCGGCGTACGCGGCGCCCACCACCACCCAACCGACGAGGAGCGAGACCATCCGGCGCCGGTCGGGTCGGTCGAGGCCGAGCATCCACGCCCACACCACGAGGGCCGGTGCGACCGCCGCGTTCTCCTTGGAGAGGAGGCCGAAGGCCAGCGCGGCGGCGCTCCAGCCGGCATGTTCGCGAGCCAGCGCCGCATACACGGCGAGCACCGTGAACAGGGCCGCCATGAGCTCCGCTCGACCCACGACGTTCGCGACCGCCTCCACGTGCACGGGATGAACGGCGAACAGCACCCCGGCGACGAGCGCCCCCGCCGTGTCCATCCAGCGCCGGGCCAGGGCCGCCACCGCCACGGCGGCGCCGGCGTGCCACAGCAGGTTGACGGCGTGGAACCAGGCCGTCCCATCCATGAGCGCGTCGAGGGCGTACCCCGCGATCACCAACGGCCGGTACATGTGACCGCCGAAGTCTGCCGCCCAGTAGGGCGCAGCAAACGCGCGCCAGATCCCCGACGGGTGCGCGACCAGCGGGTTCACCACGATGATGGGGAGATCGTCGAGGGCGAACTCGTTCCAGAGCGCGCCGAGGTAGACCACCACGGCGCACAAGGCGACGGCCAGATAGATCCGCTTAGCGCTCATGGATCGGGTCCGGCGCCCTTCCGACGCGGGCGGCAAACGAGTCGGCCGCGACCGGATAGCCGCGGGCTCGGGCGACGGAAGCCTCGTACCGGTAGTAGAAATCGCAGGGCCGGCACACCAGCTCGACGCGATCGAGCAGCGAATCGGCCAGGGCGGCGTGCCCCGTCGCGAACGCCGCCTCGGCGCCCTGGATCTGGAGCCACGGCAGCGTCACGTCGTAAATCTCGGTGGCTCTGCGATACGCCTCGAGCGCCTCGGCCGGCTGATGCCCGGTCAAGTACATCACCACCATGTGGGCGGGCCCCGCGAACGAGCTCGGGGAATCTTCGAGCTCGCTGGTGATCATCGCTCGCGTGTCCCGCCACACCGGAACGCGGAGCGCGCTCCGGACGCCCCCGGCCACGACGAGCAGGCTCAGGACCAACGCCAGCCGGCGCGCCTCGAGGTCCTTGAGCCATGCCCCCGCCGCAAGGGCGAGTCCGGCCGACGGCAGATACAGCGCCCGCTCCGCCAGGAGCACTCCCACGGGGACGACGAGGTTCGACACCGGAAAGAGGGCGATCGCAATC
>QHTS01000167.1 GCA_003220905.1 Gemmatimonadota bacterium
AGCTGCCGATGCTGGTGTACGCCCTCAAGTACACCACGGTGCCGCCGCGCCAGGAATCCCTCGTGATCCTCGGTCCCCGGGGGGTGGTGCGGCTCGTGAAGCAAATCGCCGAGGGATACGGGTCGTGGCTGCTCGACCCCGGCTTCCCGATCGGCATCCTCGACGTGCAGAACGGCGAGCCGTTCCCGCTCGATGCCGAGGTGAGCCTCGAGACCTTCCCGGTGCCCCACACCCCCGAGAGCGTGGCGCTGTCCTTGACCGCGCCCGAGGGCCGGCTGGTCTACACGGGCGACACGGGGCCCTCGAGCGACCTGGCCCGGTGGGCTGCCGGCGCCGACCTGCTGCTCGCGGAATGCTCGCTCCCCAAAGAAATGGCCATGGACATCCATCTCACCCCGGAGCAGGCGGGCGAGCTCGCCCGGGACGCCAAGGCGCGGCAGCTCGTCTTGACGCACTTCTATCCGCCGGTTGAAACTTCGGACCCGGCGCGTGCAGCCGGGACGCGGTTCACCGGGCGGGTGACCGCGGCCCGCGACGGCGACCGGTTCACCATCGGAGGGAAGTAGCGGTGCTGATCGTGATGCGCCACGGCGCGACGGAAGCAGAGGTCCGGCGCGTCATCGCGGTGATCGAGGAGATGGGCTACAAGGCCCGGCCCATGCCGGGGGCGCAGCGCACCGCCGTCGGCCTGGTCGGGAACGACGGGCGGGTCGACGCCTCGCGGCTGGAGGGCCTCCCCGGCGTCCAGGACGTCATCCACGTCACCAAGCCGTACAAACAGGTGAGCCGGGAGTGGAAAGCGGAGAACACCGTGGTGCGGCTTCCCGGCGGCGTCGCCGTGGGCGGCACCGAGGTCGTCGCCATCGCGGGACCGTGCTCGGTCGAGAGCGAGCGGCAGATCATCGAAGCGGCACGGCAGGTGAAGGAGGCGGGGGCCGTGATCCTGCGCGGTGGCGCTTGGAAACCGCGCACCTCCCCATACGCGTTCCAGGGGCTGGGCCGGCCGGGGCTCAAGCTGCTGGCCAAGGCGCGCGAGGAAACCGGCCTCCTCATCTGCACCGAGGCGATGGATCCCGAAGGCGTCGGGTACGTGGCCGAGGTCGCGGACATCATCCAGATCGGCGCGCGCAACATGCAGAACTCCTCGCTGCTCAAGGCGGCGGGCCGGGCGAAGAAGGCCGTGCTCCTGAAGCGCGGGATGGCCGCGACCATCGAGGAGCTGCTACTCTCGGCGGAGTATGTGCTCGCCGAAGGGAACCACGACGTGATCCTGTGCGAGCGCGGCATTCGCGGGTTCGACACCGCCACGCGCAACGTATTCGACCTCACCGCCATTCCGGTCGTGCACAAGCTGTCGCACTTGCCGATCATCGCGGACCCGTCGCACGGCACGGGGCTCCGCGACAAGGTGATCCCGATGGCCCGCGCCGCCGTGGCCGCGGGGGCGGACGGCATCATGGTCGAGGTGCACCCCAATCCCGAGCAGGCGCTGTCGGACGGGGCGCAGACGCTGTTCCCCGACCAGTTCGCCCAGCTGATGCGTGAGGTCCGCGTGATCGCGGAGGTGATCGGGCGGCGGGTCGCGGAGCCGGCGCCGGTGGGCGCTTGAACGGCGGCGGACGGGCGGGCGGTCGGACGGGCGGACCGATACTGCTTCTCGCCGTGGGGTTACTGTCCGCCGGTCCGCCGGTCCACCAGTCCCCCGATCCGTGGCCGGTTCTCGATCGGGCGAGCGCTACCTACCAGACCATCACGAGCCTGTCCGCCGACTTCGTACAGATCGTCACGAATCCCATGATCGGCACGCCCGATACGACGCGCGGCCGGCTCTACCAGATGCGCCCCAGCCGGTTCGCGATGCGGTTCACTGCGCCCAAGGGTGATCGCATCGTCGCGGACGGTCGGTTTCTCTGGCTCTACACGCCGAGCACCACGCCCGGCCAGGTGATCCGCTCCCGCATCCCCGAATACGGCACCACCGGCCCCAATCTGATCGGACAGTTCGTGGAGCAACCGCGCGAGCGCTACACGGCCGAGTACGTCCGGGCCGACTCGCTCCCGGGCGGGGGGGGGGCCGTCGACGTCATCAGGCTCGTGCCGAAGGGGCACGACCAACCCTACAGCGAAGCGAAGATCTGGGTGGGTCGGGAGGACGCCCTGGTGCACCGCGTCGACATCGTGGAGAGCTCCGGCCAGGAGCGCACCGTCATCCTGCGAACCATCCGCGTGAACCGCGGGGTGCCCGGGCGCGAGCTCACGTTTTCGCCCCCCGCCGGAGTGCGGGTGGTGGCCTCCGACTCTACGAGGGAGTGACCGAGGCTCAGGTCTCCCCCTTCAAGCGCTCGAAGCCCGACGCGCTGCTCAGGATCTGCTCGTCCAACCAACGATCGACGATGCTCTTCCGAAAGCGCCACTCCTTCCCCAGCTTCGCCGCCGGAATCCGCTTCTCCTGCGCCCACTTGTAGATGGTCTGCGGGGTAAGGCGCAGATAGGCCGCGACCTCCTCGATCGTCAGAATCTCGTTGTCGCGAGACCGTCCGCGCGCGTTGTCACCATCCCGGGTCATGGGCGTTTGCGTCGATGCATGGAGTCGACGGCCGTGTCGATTGGCGGGATGACGAAGCCGCGAAAGCGCGGAATCGTGTCTTGCTTGCCCGGTGGCGCCGCCGGCTTCTCCTCTCCCTGCAGCAGCTTGTTCACCGCGTAAATGATCGCGGCGTAAAAGTTGCCCTGGTAGCTCCCGAACACGCGGAACGGCTCATTGCGATCGCCGAGGAACGGGCGAAGACTCCACGCCAACTGGATGCCGACGAAGGCGAACAACAGCGCCCACGCGCGCATGATGGTGAGCGCCTTCCGGGGGTAGACCCCGCGCTTCTCGCAGACGACGCTGAGCCCCTCATGAAGCGCATACATGCCGAACAGTCCCGCCACGCCCGCGATCGCGATGTTCAGAAGATGTTGGAAGTAGTAGTTGGCGCCGGTGATGAGAAAGAACGCCGTGATCGGCACAAACGCGGCCAGCAGCACGGACGTGAGCGCGAGCGCGCCGAACACCAGCACGACCACCTGCAGCAGGCGCAGGCGCGAGCCGACGAGGACCTGCACCACGAAAAACGCGGGGAAGCAGACCGCGAACGTGGCGAAGAACAGAAACGGCAGCTTGATGCCCGCCGACAGCGCCTGTGCCGGGCCCGAATAGGCCCCGGCGACGAGCCCGAAGAACCCGGAAGGAAGGACGATCGTCAGAAGGGCGTAGCGCAGCTTGCTGCCGAGGCCGACGCCCTCGACGACCTCCTCGAAGACCCGCTCCCGATCGCTGAGCAGCGCCTTGAGGAAATCGGAGTAGCTCGCGATCCGCTGGTCCGCGGCCATGCCTCTAGCCCCCGGGGGTTTGAGGCCCAAGCTACGAACGTCCTACTGTTTTGTCAACTTTGACAATGTTAAATGGTGTTTGCTAGTGCGCTACGCCTTCCGCATGACCGGCGGGAGATCGGTCGCGAGCGCCATCGCCACTTGGGCGGCAGTCGCTTGGTCCATTCCCTGCTTCTGGGCGAGCTCGAGCGCCGCCCGCCCCAGCGCGCGGTACAGCACGGCGTCGTCGTGCGTCAGCGCCTCGAGCTGGCGGCGGATCGTCGCGACGTCGCCCCGCGCCACGGGACCGGTGAGCGCCGCCATCGGCTGCTGGCGGCTCAGGTTCTCGAGCGTCCCCTCCACCAGCGGGCGCAGCGCCTCCCACGCCTCGGTGTCCGAGAGGCCGGCATGCCGCAACAAGCGCTGGGCGACCGCCTCGACCACCACGAAATAGTTGGAGGCGAACACGGCGCTCGCGTGGTACATCGGCTTGGCCTTGGACGAGATGTGAAACGGTCGCAGGCCGAGATCGTGCGCCAACGCTTCGGCCGCCTGCACGGCGCGGGGCATCCCTTCGACCGCCGCCCAGGCGCCCTTCAGCCGCTCGGCCGCGTGCTCCGGATTGGAGATGGTCTGCAGCGGGTGGAGCGACCCGAGGGCGGCGCGCGATCCGACCAGGGGGCCGAGCGCCTCCTGGCCCTGGGCGCCGGAGAGGTGCAGCACCACCTGGTCGGCGCCGATCGCTCCGGCGCGGGCCAGCGCTTCCGCCAGGGGCCGGATCGCGTCGTCCCGCACGGCGAGAAGGACGACGCCCGCCTGGGCGATCCAGGCGGGCGGCTCGTTCTCGGGACCAACAGTGAGGGTGAGGGGCTTCGGGACCGGCTTCTTGGTGCGGCCGTGGAGGCGGACGTCGTAGCGTCTCCCCTCCCCCGCCCGCGCGAGCGCGAGCGCCAACCCGACACCGGCACGCCCGGGCCCGATGATCCCCACGACCAGGGGAGGGGCGCCGGTCACGCGGGGCCGAGCCGCCACCCTAGTTCCGCAGGGTCGCCGGTGTCTGGGCGGCGGCCAGGGCGAGGAGATCCTGGGGCGACTTGGCGCGGCGCGCCAGCCCGAGCGCGGCCCGCACCTGGCGGTCTTCCTCCCGCTGGCGACGCACTTCCGCCGGACGACCAAAGACGTAGCGCGCGATCTCGTAGCCCAGATCCTGGGTGATGACGTCGCGGGCACCCGCGACGACACTGTCCGGCAGTGCGATGCTCCGCGCCCGCAGCCGCCGGATGACCTCGTCCGCCATGTCCGGTGTGACCGTGAAGTCCGGGCTCTTCACGCGGCCCGACGTCTTGATCTCGAGGGCGTATGCCGTGCGCACGTCCCAGTAGGTCGGGATCTTGTTGCCCAAGCCTTTGACGAACGCGCGCTCCGCCGTCGTGAACGTGTCGGGTGCGACGAACAGGTCGGGCCGGATACCGCCGCCGCCCATGACGACCCGGCCGTGGTCGGTGTGAAACACCAGCGAGGAATCGACCTTCGTGCTGTCGTGCCCGAGCTCCGCGGCCTCGGCCTGCGCCAGCTGGTCCTCTTCGTTCTTGCTCTTACGCTGGATGGTCCGGCCGCTCGGCGTGAACCAGCGCGCCGTCGTGAGCTTCAGCGCCGTTTCGGGCGTGAGCTGCCACAGCGACTGCACCAACCCCTTCCCGAACGTCGGCGTCCCGACGACCACGGCGCGGTCGTGATCCTGCAGCGCGCCCGTGATGATCTCGGCCGCGCTCGCCGTGCCCCCGTTCGTGAGCACCACCACCGGGAGGTGCGGCCACGGCTGCGGCTTCGCGTCGCGGTAGGTTTTGGACGTGGTGGGCGCGCGGCCCCGCGTTTCCACGACTTCCTGCCCCGGGTCGAGGAAGAGCTCGCTCACCGCGACGCCCTGGTCGAGCAACCCTCCGGGGTTGCCCCGCAGATCGAGCACCAGCGACTTCATCCCCTTCTGGACGAGACCGTTGAGAGCGTCCGTGAGCTCCTGCGCGGACGTTTCGCTCACGGGCGTGAGCAGGACGTAGCCCACCTTGTCGTCGAGCATCATCGAGACCTGGACGGAGCGGATGTGGATCGTGGCGCGGGTGAGCTTGAAGGTGAGCGGCCCGTCGACCCCGACCCGACGCACCTTGAGCTCCACCGCGCTGCCCGGCTCCCCGCGCAGCTGCTTCACGGCCTGATCGTTCTTCCAGCCCTCGGTCGAGCGCCCGTCGAGGGCGGTGATCTGGTCGCCCGACTGGATTCCCGCCCGCTCCGCGGGAGTGTCGGGGAGCGGTGCCACGACGGTGATCCATCCGTCCCGCACGTCGATCTGGATGCCCAGGCCGCCGTAGTTGCCGGTCGTCGCCTCGTTCAGCGCCCGGAAGTCG
>QHTS01000172.1 GCA_003220905.1 Gemmatimonadota bacterium
AACGGCTCGAAGTGGCGGGCGGTGTAGTTGGCGACGAGGCGGGCGAGCGTGGTCTTTCCGGAGCCGGGCGGCCCCCAGAAGATGCACGACCCCACGTCGCCGCGGCGGATCAGCTCGCCCAGCGCCTTGCCGGATCCGAGGAGGTGCTCCTGACCGAGGAATTCCTCGAGGGTCGTGGGGCGCATGCGGGCCGCGAGGGGCTCGCCACTACCCCCCTTACCGCTCCCCTGGAAGAGGGTGGGTTCAGACACCAGGGAAGGGGGAATGGGGAAAGGGGAAAGGGATGACGGATGTGCGCCCTTTGGCGCCGGCCTGCACGAATTCGATGTCACGTGAACCAAGGCGCACAACCAGATTGCCGTCGTGAAGCAACTCGCTTCCCTTGAGGCCTGGAAGTGCGCGAATGCGCTGGCGCGTTCGGCCTACCGGCTCACGCTTCGGAAACCCCTTAGTGGTCACTTCGGTCTCTCCGATCAGATCCGTCGAGCGGCGGTATCGGTACCCGCGAACATGGTTGAAGGATACGCGCTCGGCACGACTCTCCAATTCATCCGCTGTCTCCGCGTTGCCTTCGGCTCTGTGGCGGAGCTTCACTGTCACCTTGAAATCGCCAGGGACCTAGATCTCCTGGGCGACGGTGGTGGCGAGGCCGAGCTCAAGCTGGCGGAGCGCGTGATTCGACTCCTGGTTGGACTCCTTCGGAAGCTCGGCGCGCGGACGCCACACACACCATTCCCCTTTCCCCATTCCCCTTTCCCCGTCAAGAGACGGAGTCAAGAATCGCCTTCGTGACATAGAATGTCGCCGCTCCGGCAAAAAACGCCGCCGGGAGCTTCCACCCGCGCTTCCCCTGGAATTCAGGCACAAGGTTCGACGCGGCCACGTAAATCGTGACGCCGGCGGACAACGCCAGCCCGTGGTGGACCAGGAAGGAAATCTGGTCGGTGAGGGCCACGCCGGCGAGCGTCGCCGCGCCCAGCATCGCGGCGGCCCCGATCGCCTGCCCGCCCGACCGCCCGCCCGCCATCATCAAGCTCGACACGGTCACGCCCTCCGGGAGCTTGTGGACGCGCTTCCCCTGGAATTCAGGCACAAGGTTCGACGCGGCCACGTAAATCGTGACGCCGGCGGACAACGCCAGCCCGTGGTGGACCAGGAAGGAAATCTGGTCGGTGAGGGCCACGCCGGCGAGCGTCGCCGCGCCCAGCATCGCGGCGGCCCCGATCGCCTGCCCGCCCGACCGCCCGCCCGCCATCATCAAGCTCGACACGGTCACGCCCTCCGGGAGCTTGTGGAGGAAAATGGCGATGAAGACCATCAGGCCGAGCGCCGGGCGCACGAGAAACGCGCTGGCGATGGCGACGCCGTCGAAAAACGTGTGCAACAGCAGACCTACGACCGCCGAGGTGCCCGCCACCCGGTTGACGGCGTGGGTCTCCTCGCCGAAGTGGAAGTGCGGCGTCAGGGTGTGCTGGGTGAAATGCACCGCCAGGTAGCCCGCCAGGACCAGCGCCGGCGCCGCGGGGCCCGAGCGGGCGAACGCCTCGGGCAGCACTTCCACCAAGGCCACGGCCAGCATGAAGCCTGCGCCGAACGCGACGAAGTGCTCGATCAGCGCGAGTTCGCCGGCCGCGCGACGCGTCACCGCGAGCGCGCCGACGACGTTGCCGAGCGCGGCGACCAGGGCGTACCCGAAGGCGCTAGACACGGGAGAGGAGATAGTCGCGCGTGTTGCGGGTGGGCTCCTCGAGCACTTCCGCCAGCAGCCGCTCGAGGGTCTCCCCCACGTCGGGCCCGGGGCGCACGCCGGCGGCCAGGAGATCGTCGCCGTTCACCGCGAGGTCTTTCACGGTCAGGGGATCTTTCGCAGCCCGAATGGACTCCACAACCTTCGGGAGCAGGGAGCGGGGAGCGGGGTGCAGGACCAGCAAATCGTCGGCGGACTCACCCACCTGTGACAACCAGCGGCGCACGTCGGGCACATGCTTCGGATCCGGATACTTGTCGCGCCACTGCCCGATGGCCCGCCCGCGCTCGATGTCCTTGTTGGAGGACTTGAGCCGCGTAAGGAGCGAGGCGGGATCTGATGCCAGGTAGGCGGTGACGAGGACGGGATCGCGCGGCAGCTTGTCTACGTTTCCCCTTTCCCGTTTCCCGTTTCCCGGCCGTATTTCGGGCAACCATATCCTCGCCGCGCCCACATCGATCCAGAGCGTGAGCAATTTCGACACCCGCTTGGCCGTCGCGATCCCCTTGTACCACTCGTCCCGCACCCGCTCGGCCGAGAGCTGCGCCAACCCCTGCACGTTCGCCTTCGCGGCCTCGCGGGTCCCCGGGTGGATCCGGAATTCGAACCGCGCGCTGAAGCGCAGAGCCCGCAGGATCCGCAGGTAGTCCTCCTGGAAGCGCCAGTTGGCGTCCCCCACCGAGCGGATCAGCCTGCGCTCGAGGTCGTCGGCGCCGTGGAACGGATCGCGCCACTCGTGCCGGATCGGGTGGTAGGCGATGGCGTTGATCGTGAAGTCGCGGCGCGCGAGGTCGTCCATCAACGAGACCCCGAACTCGACCACCGCGTGGCGGCCGTCGGTCTTGATGTCCTTGCGGAACGTGGTGACCTCGTGCTGCCGGTTCTGCGGGTCGAGCACGGCGACGGTGCCGTGCTCGATCCCCACCGGCACCGTGCGCTTGAACAGCCGGCGCACCTCGGCGGGCGGCGCCGCGGTCGTCAAGTCAAAGTCATGATTCTCGACCCCCAACAGGTTGTCGCGGATCGCCCCCCCGACGCACCACGTCTCGTAGCCCGCGCCTTCCAGCTGCTTGGCGATCTTCAAGACTGCGTCGGGGATCGGCAGCCGGGCGGGAAAGCCCATGCCCGACCCTATCCCTCGAGGATCACGGCGGCGGCGGCGACGCCGGCGCTGTGGGTGAGGCTGACGTGCAGGTGTTTCACGCCCCGCACGCGCGCGCGCTCCGCCGCCTGCCCGCTCAACCCGAGGCGGGGCACGCCGCCGTCCCCCCGCTGCACTTCCACTTGCAGAAAGGACACCCCTTGGCTCCACCCCGTCCCCAGCGCCTTGAAGCACGCTTCCTTGGCGGCGAAGCGGGCGGCGAGCGCCTCGGCCTTGTCCGCGCGCCCGGCGCAGTCGCGACGCTCCGCGGGCGTGAACACTCTTTCCTCAAACGCCTGTTGCGTGGCGAGCAGCTCACGGACCTTCCCCACCTCCACGACGTCGAGGCCGATGCCCACGATCATCCGCAGAGCACGCTCCCCCCGTTCACGTTCAGAATCTCGCCCGTGATGTGCCGCGCCAGGTCGGAGCACAGAAACACGATCGGCCCCGCACAGTCCTCCGGGCTCGCCACGCGGCCGAGCGGGATGGTCCGCTCGATCTCCCTCTTGCCTCCTCCCCCCTCTCTCGAATACCGCGTCGCGGACATCTCCGTATCGACCCATCCCGGCGCGACGCAGTTCACGTTGATCTGGCGCGGGGCGAGCTCGATCGCCAGCGACTTGGTGAACGAGATGACCGCGCCTTTGGTGGCCGCGTAGTCGGCGTGGAACGCCTCGCCGCGCTGTCCGGCCGTGGATGAGACGAGCACGATCTTCCCGCCCTCGGGCAGCAGCGGAATCGCGGCGCGGCACACGTACAGCACGCTGTCCAGGTTGGCACGCCGCGTCGCGTCCCACTGCGCGTCGGTCAGGGCCGCCACGGGCACCTCGTCGGACGGCCAGATCCCGTGGTTCACGATCAGGAGCTCGAGGCCGCCGAGGCCCTGAACCGCATCGTCGACGGCCCGCCCTGCGGCCGCCGGATCCCCCAGGTCGCCCGTGACGCCAATCGCGAGACGGCGGAACCGCCTCATCCCCGCGAGCGTTTCCTCCGCCTCCGCCCGCCGGCTCCGATACCCGACCGCGACGCCGGCGCCCGCCTGCGCGAGCATCAGGGCCGTCGCGCGCCCGATGCCGCGCCCCCCGCCCGTGACAAAAGCGCGCTTCCCCGAGAGATCGATCATCCACCCCACCCCAGTGCGGAGTGCGGCATGTGGAATGCGGAATTGCAAGGGAGGGTCGTTCGCCGAGCGACGCTCCCCTTTACATTCCGCATTCCGCACTCCGCATTCCGCATTTACTTGGCAAGGCGCTCCTCCACCATTTCGCAGATCACGTGCTCGATGGCGAGATGGATCTCCTGGATCCGCGCCGTGTCGTCCGAGGGAACGATCAGCACGACGTCCGTCAGGTCCTTGAGCCGGCCGCCCGAATGCCCGAGGAACCCCACGACGGTCACGGCGCGGGCCTTCGCGGCTTGCGCGCCGCGGATCACATTGGGGCTGTCGCCGCTCGTCGAATGGAGCGACAGCACGTCGCCCGCCCGCGCCAGAGCCTCCACCTGGCGTGCGAATACTTCGTCGAACCCCATATCGTTGGCGCACGCCGTGAGGAGCGAGCTGTCGGTCGTGAGGGCCACGGCGCGCAGCGCCGGCCGGTTGGACTGGTAGCGTACGACGTACTCGGTGGCGAGATGCTGCGCGTCGGCCGCGCTGCCGCCGTTGCCGGCGAAGAACAGCGTCCCGCCGGCGCGCAGGGCGGCGACGTAGGTGTCCGCGATCGCCGCGATCGTCTCGGCGTACTCCTCCCCGACCCGCGTCGCCAGCGCCGCCAGAGCGGTGAGCCCCGCCCGGGCTTGCTCGGCGGGCGTCACTCGGCGGCCGCCTGCACCAACGCCTGCAAGTCCGCGGCCGACTCCTCGAGCGCGGTCCCGACGACCACGAAGTCCGCCCCCGCGGCGCGCGCCGCCCGCACCTGGGCCGAGCTCCTGATCCCGCCGCCCACGAACAACGTGAGATCCGGCACCGCTGCGCGACAGGCGCGGATCACGTCGGCGGACACGGGGCGCGGGGCGCCGCTCCCCGCGTCCAGATAGATCGCCCGCATGCCGATGAGCTGCGCCGCCGTCGCGTGCGCCGCGGCGAGCTCCGGCTTGTCCGCCGGCAACGGTCGCGTCTGGCTCACCGCCTCGACGCTCGTGACCCGGCCACCGTCCACCAGGATGTAGCCCGTCGACAGCGTGGCGACGGGGTGACGGGTGAGGAAGGGAACCGCC
>QHTS01000171.1 GCA_003220905.1 Gemmatimonadota bacterium
GTTCTCGAACGCCTTGCGCGTCAGGATTTGTCGCGGACGCAGGTCCCGGGCGATCGCGTCCACCAGCACCTTGGCGGACCGAGCGGCGCTCTCCGCCTTGTCGGCGTCTTCGGCGGCCATCGTGGAGGAGTACGGGAGGCTCATCCCCATCGCTTCGAAGATCGAGGACATCGTGTTAGCCGTGAACATCCCGCCGCACGAGCCGGCACCCGGGCACGCCCGTCGCTCCACCTCCAGGAGCTCGGCGGCGTCGATGCGGCCGGCGGAGTATTCGCCCACCGCCTCGAACACGCTCACGACCGTGAGGTCGCGCCCTGCGTGGTGCCCGGGCTTGATCGTCCCGCCGTACACGAACACGGCGGGGATGTCCATGCGAGCGATCGCGATCATGGCGCCCGGCATGTTCTTGTCGCACCCGCCGACCACCAGCAGGCCGTCCATGCTCTGCGCATTGCACGCGGTTTCGATCGAGTCGGCGATGACTTCGCGGGAGACGAGCGAGTACTTCATCCCTTCGGTGCCCATCGAGATGCCGTCGCTCACCGTGATCGTGCCGAACGTCTGCGGCATGACGCCCGCGGTGCGCAGAGCCGCCTCCGCGCGCTTGGCGAGCAGGTCGAGCCCGAGGTTGCAGGGCGTGATCGTGGAGTAGGCGTTGGCGACGCCGACGATGGGCTTCCCGAAATCCCGGTCGCCGAAGCCGACCGCCCGGAGCATGGCGCGGTTCGGGGCGCGCTGGATTCCGTCGGTGATCGTACGGCTGCGAAGCTCGTGAGCCATGGCGGAAACTAACCCTTGGCGACGGGGATGTCGCTCGCGGGGTAGGCGCCCAGAATCCGCAGGTCACGCGCGAGTCCGCGCAGCTCGGCCAGCGCCTGGGCCACCCCGCCCCGCGGATCCCCCGCCACATCCAGGTAGAACGCGTACTCCCACGGTCGCCCGGGCAGCGGGCGGGACTCGATCTTCGTCAGGTCCACGCCGCGCGCCGCGAACACGCCGAGCGCCCGGTGGAGCGAGCCCGGGACGTTGGGGAGCGTGAAGACGAGCGACGTCTTCCGGGCGAGCTCGGGCGGCGCGGGCTCGCGCGCCACCAGCAGAAATCGGGTGTAGTTCTCGGCGTGGTCCTCGAGGCCTTCCTCGAGGACCGTGCCCCCGTACAGCTCGGCGGCGAGGGAGGACGCGATAGCGGCGTCGGCCGCGAGCCGAGCGTCGGCTGCGGGCCGACCCGCCATCAGGTCGCGCACGCTGCCCGCCGTGTCGTAGGCCGGGACCGCCACGACGTCACGGTGAGTGGCGAAGAACCTGCGGCACTGCGCCAGCGCGACCGGGTGCGAGGCCACCCGGCGGATGGCGGCGCGATCGGTGCCGGGGCGGGTGATGAGACAGTGGCGCACGCGGACCTGCGTTTCCGCCACGACGTGCAGCGCGTGCGAGCCCAGGAGGTCGTAGTTCTCGTGCACCGACCCGGCGAGCGAGTTCTCGATGGGAACCGCCCCCCGCGCCGCGTCTCCCTGCTCGACCGCTCGAAACAGTTCCTCGAAGCTGGGGCAGGGCACGAGCCGGATGTCCGGCCCGAGCGCCTGGAGCGCCGCCGCATGGCTGAACGACCCTGCTTCGCCCTGAATCGCGACCGCGACCGTTGTCATGCCTCCCCCCTCCCTCGCCTCGCGGAAAAAACAGCGGCCCGTTCTCGCAAACGGGCCGCCGGTGTGAACTGGGAGATCCGATGCTCAGCTAGGTGCGCGCATGTCTCCAGCCACGGCCCGTGGTGTGGGTCGGGAACAGAAAGCCGAACCAGAAATGGTTGGAGCGCATGGACATGAGCCGATGATACTTACCGGACACCGGAGCGTCAAGCAGGCTCGACAGGCTCCCGCCCCCTTACTTTCCGCCTGCCGCCTTGTACAGCGCCGCGTACGCCGTGGCGGCGTCGATGCGCCCCTGGGCCAGCCGATCTTGAGCCTCGAGCTCCGTCCGCTCCGCGTCCAGCACCGGAAGGAAATCCGTGACCCCTTCGCGGAACCGCATGCGCGCCAGTTCGGCCGCGCGCTCGCTCGCGGCGCTCGCTTCCTGGAGCCGCTCCACCTGGAGGCGCGCGGCGCGATACCGGGCAAGGCTCGTCTCCATGTCTTCCATCGCCGCAAGGACGACGCGACCGTACTGCGCGCGGGCCGCTTCCTCCCGTGCCTGCGCCGCGTCCACCTCCGCCTTCACTCGCCCCAGGTTGAGCCCCGGCCACGTGATCACCGGCCCGACGGCGTAGCGCAGCGTCCCCCCGTTGCCCACCGAATTGAATTCGGGCGCGGCATAGCCCGCGCTTCCGCCGATGGTGAGGCGCGGCAGGTAGCTCGCCTTGGCCGCTCCGACCAGCGCCCCCTGCGCCGCGGCGAACCGCTCGGCCGAGGCCACGTCGGGCCGGGAACGGACCACCGCGTCCGGCGTGCCGATCGAGGTCACCTCCGGCAGCGGCGGGAGCTGCGCGGTCTGCTCGAGCTCTCGGGCAACCGCGGTCGGCGAGCGGCCGACGAGCGTACCGATGCGGTACTGGGCCGCCGCTACCTGAGCCTCGCGGGCGGGAATCGAGGCCAGCGTGGAGCTCAGCTGGGCCTGCGCCCGCTCGGTATCGAACGCGCTGCCGCGCCCCGCGTCGAGGCGCTGCCGCGTGAGGTCGAAGGTGCGCCGCTGGTTCTCGGCGTTCTGGCGAGCGACTAAGAGCTGCTCCTGCGCTCCCCGCAGCTCGAAGTAGGCGCGGGCCAGCTCCGCGGTCAGCGTCACCTGCACGTCGCGCAGGTCTTCCTGGGCCGCGTCCGCCAGCGCGCCTCGCGCCTGGACGGTGTGGCGTATGCCGCCGAACAGGTCCAGGTCCCAGGAGGCATTCACGCCGGTGTCCCAGACGTTCTGGTCCGGAAGGATGCCCGATGCGCCGGGGAAGCTCGCGCTGGACAGTCGTTGCCGGGCGTAGCCGGCGGACACCGTCGCGGACGGCGTCAGATCCAGCACGCTGCGTATCCGGTCGGAGCGGGCCGCGCTCACCCGGGCCTGCGCCGCCCGAACGTCCAAGTTGCCGCGCAGCACCTCGCTGATGAGGCGGGACAGCGTGGTGTCGCCCAGCCGCTCCCAGTAATCGAGCGACACGGCGGCCCCGTCCGTCGTTCCCCCTCTCCCGGAGGGAGAGGGGGACAGGGGGTGAGGATCCTCCCGGAACGACGTCGGCGGCTGTACCGAGGATGATCGGTACCCTGGGGCCGAGGCGCATCCGTAGAGCGCAACGAACGCGAGGAGAATTGCGCTACGCATGAGCCACCTCCCCTACCATTGCAGGTGCAGGTTCGAGAACGAGACTTTCAATCTCCGCTTCCGTTTCGGGACGGTGCTCGGCGGCGATGAACGAGTAGAAGACGGGGACCACGAATAGGGTGAACAGCGTCCCCACCGTCATGCCCGCCACCAGCACGGTCCCGATGCTGTTGCGCGCCGCCGATCCCGGCCCGGTGGCGAACACCAGCGGCAGGTGCCCGAAGACGGTGGCCGCCGAGGTCATGAGTACGGGCCGGAGCCGGGTGAGCGATGCTTCACGCAACGCGGCCAGCTTCGCCACGCCCTGCGACTGCAGCGTGTTGGCGAACTGCACGATCAGGATGCCGTTTTTTGCTATCAGTCCCACCAGCGTGATCAACCCGACCTGGGAGTAGATGTTGATGGTGGTGAAATCGAGGTAGCTGAACACCAGCGCCCCGGAAATCGCGAGCGGCACCGAGCCTACCAGCACGATCAGCGGGTCCCGGAAGCTCCGGAACTGCGCCGCGAGCACCAGATAGATCAGGATCACGGCGAATCCGAGGGTCACGGTGAGCGCCGCGCCTTCGAGTCGGATCTGCCGCGATTCGCCGGCGTAGTCGAGCCCGACGCC
>QHTS01000170.1:0-3713 GCA_003220905.1 Gemmatimonadota bacterium
CGAAGACGGGGAACGGAATCCCGTAGCGTGTCCCGGCGTGCGCGTTGATCACGAGCGGGACGAGCACGATCGCGTTGCCCAACAGGATCGCGACGAGACTCTGCCACCAGTTCATCCCGGCGTCGATCATGCTCGCGGCGAGCATGTAGGTGGGAATGCATACGCTCATCCCGACCCAGAGCGACGCGATGTGCCACAGGTTCCAGGTACGCTGGCCGATCCCGGTGGGCGCCAAGTCGGCGTTGACGAGGGGCCCTGGGGGCAGCGGGGCGGCGAGCTCGACCAGCGAGGACTGTTCAGTCATGCCGCGCTCTTCGCGCGCTCGAACGCGCGCGCCAGCGCGCGGCGCGTGAGCACGGCCACCAGCTGACGGCGGTAGGCGGCGGACGCGTGGATGTCGGACGGGGGATCCACGTCGCGGGTCGCCGCCGCGTCGCCCGCGGCTCGGAGCAGCTCCTCCGACGGCGGCTGGCCGGCGAGGACGCTTGCGGCTTCCGCGAGCAGCACGGGCCCGTCGCCGACACTGAAGCCGGCGATCCGTGCCGTGTGGCAGCGCCCCTTCGTGTCGAGCGTCACCACCGCAGCGACGCCGACCAAGGCGTAGTCGCCGTGGCGGCGCGCCATTTCGAGGAACGCGGTTCCGGTCCGGGCGGGAAGCGCCGGGACCGCGATTTCGACGAGCAGCTCGCCCGGCGCGAGCGCCGTCTCGAGCATGCCCTTGAAGAACTCGGCCACGGGAATCGAGCGCTCGCCGGTGGAGCTCTGCGCCCGGAACCGGGCCTCGAGGGCGAGCATCACCGCCGGAAGCTCGGCCGCCGGGTCCGCGTGAGCGACGCTCCCACCCATGGTGCCGCGGTTCCGGATCTGTGGGTGGGCGATCGACGGCATCGCTTCGGCGACGAGCGGCGCCGCGCGCGCGACCACATCGCTCCGCTCGACGGCCCGCTGCCGGGCCATCGCACCGATCACGAGCCCCGCGTCCTTGCCCCCGGCACGAACGTAGGCGAGCTCCGCGATTCGGTTCAAGTCGACGAGGACCGCCGGCCGCGCGAGGCGGAAGTTCATCGCCGGAATGAGGCTCTGGCCGCCCGCCAGCGGCTTCGCATCGCCACCGTGCTCGGCGAGGAGCGCCAGGGCCTCGGGCACCGTGGCCGGCGTGAAGTAGTCGAAGGCTGCCGGCTTCATCGGGACCTCACCCGAGACGCGCTGATCAATTCGAACAATCTGTTCGGGCTGAGCGGGATCTCGCAGATCTCGAGCCCCGCGTCGGCGAGCGCGTCCTCCACCGCCTGGGCGAACAGCGCGCCGGTAGGGATCGCGCCGGCTTCGCCCACGCCCTTCACTCCCATGGGGTTCAAGGGCGAGGGCGTCTCGCGGTGGGTGGTCTCGACATTCGGCACGTCGGTCGCGGTGGGGAGCAGGTAGTCCATGAAGGAGGCGTTGAGCAGCTGCCCCTCGTCGTCGTACACGAGCTGCTCGTAGAACGAATTGCCGATGCCGTGCGCCACGCCGCCGTGGATCTGGCCTTCCACGATCATCGGATTGATCACGCGGCCGCAGTCGTGCACCACGACGTACCGCTTGATCTCTACCTGCGCCGTTTCCGGGTCCACCTCGACAAGCATCGCGTGGACGCCGCTTGCGGTGCTGCCCGAGTCGGGCCCGAAGTACGCGGTGGCCTCGAGCCCGGGCTCGGTGCCGGGCCGCACGGCACCGCGCAGCGGATTCGCCTTGAGCGCCAGCGCCCCGAGCGCGATGCCGCCGCCCGGGTCGCCGCGCACGTGCACGCGCCCGCCGTCGAGCACGAGATCCGCGGGCGCGGCTTCGAGCTCGCGAGCCGCGAGCTCGAGGATCTTCTCGCGGACCCGGACGGCCGCCGCGTGGCAGGCAATGCCCGCTACGACGGCGCCGCGGCTCGCGAACGTGCCCGTGCCCCAATGGAACTCCCGCGTGTCGCCCGTGATCACGTGCACGTCCGCCACGTCTACACCGAGCACTTCGGCCACGATCTGGGCGAACACCGTGAAGTGGCCCTGCCCCTGCGTCCCCACGCCGGTCGCGAGGCGGACGCGCCCGCTGGGCTCGACCGTGACGCGCGCGCCCTCGTAGGGCCCGATCCCCGTCCCCTCGACGTAGCACACCACGCCGATCCCCACGTGACGCCCCGCCGCCCGGAGCCCAGGCTGCTCCTCCCGCACGAAGCGCTGGTAGTCGATGACTCTGAGCGCCTCATCGAGCGCCGGCTCGTAGTCGCCGCTGTCGTACGTGAGCGGCGCGGAGTCCTGGAACAAGATCTCGTTGTTGAACGGGAACTGGTCGGGCCGGAGCAGGTTCTTGCGACGGATCTCGGCGCGGTCGATCCCGAGCTCCTTGGCCGCGAAGTCCAGGAGCCGCTCGATGACGAACACGCCGTGCTGGCGCCCCGCGCCGCGCACGGGCGTGACGATCGTTTTGTTCGTGAAGACCGCGGTGAACTCGCTCTCGTAGCTCGGGACGTCGTAGGGACCGAGGAGGGTGCACTGGCTGTTGATCGGCACCGTGAGCCCGTAGGGATCGTAGGCGCCGGTGTCGTGCAGGAACACGTCGCGCACGCCGAGGATCTTGCCGTCCTTCGCCACCGCGAGCTCGGCGTCGTGAATCTGGCCCCGCTCCTGCGTTGTGGCGAAGAAATTCTCCTGACGATCCTCCGTCCATTTGACGGGGCGGCCCAGCCGCATGGCCGCCCACGGCACCAGCACTTCCTCCGGGTAGAACATCATGATCTTGGGCCCGAAGCCGCCGCCCACGAATGGTGCGACGACCCGCACCTGCGATTCGAGCAGGCCGAGCAGCTGCGCGAGGCCGTTCCGGATGGGGATCGGCGCCTGCGTTGTATCCCAGACCGTCAGCTCTTCGGCGCGCGGGTCCCATTGGACCGCCACGGCGCGGTTCTCGATCGCGGCCGCCGCGCCGCGATCGTAGCGGAACCGGCGCCGTATGACCGCATGGGCGCGGCCTTTGGCCCGCGGGTAATCCCCTTTTCGCTGTACCGCGTGCGCCGCGAGGTTCGACGGCAGATGCTCGTGCACGCGCGGCGCCGCCGGGGCGAGCGCGGCCTCGAGATCCACCACGGCGGGAAGGGGGTCCGCCTCCACCACGATGTCGTCCAGCGCGTCCTCCGCCAGGTAGCGGCTCTCCGCCACGACCATCGCGATCGGCTCGCCAACGTGGCGCAGTTTGTCCCGAGCGAGGGGGACCTGCGTGCAGGCGTTGAAGACGAGGCCAGGGATGGGCGGGGGCGGAACGAGCAGCGGGCCGGGGCGCCAATACGCACCCAGGTCCGCCGCGGTGTACACCGCCGCGACGCCCGGCCGGGCGCGAGCGGCGGAAGCGTCGACGCTCGCGAGGCGGGCGTGGGCGTGCTGGCTGCGGAGAAAGGCGACGTGCAGCAGCCCGTCGAGCGGCACGTCGTCGACGAAGAGCGCGCGCCCGGTGAGGAGCCGCGCGTCCTCGTTGCGACGCACCCGCGCGCCGATCCCGCTACGCGCGTGGGGAGGGGGGGGCGGGGGCGCCACAGGCGAGTCTCACGGCCGCGACGATGTTCTGGTAACCGGTGCAGCGGCACAGATTCCCGGACAGCGCCTCGCGGATCTGGCGCTCGTCCGGATCGGGATGCTCGCGCAGGAACGGCACGAGCGTCATGAGGACGCCCGGCGTGCAGAAGCCGCACTGCA
>QHTS01000170.1:3832-9702 GCA_003220905.1 Gemmatimonadota bacterium
CCGTGCTCGCATCCAACGTGCGTGCCGGTGAGACCCAGCTCGTGGCGCAGGAAGTCGGAGAGGAGCAACCGCGGCTCCACCGCGCGTTCATGGCGTACGCCGTTGACCGTCACAACCAGCGTCATTCTCAAGGTCCGCAACGTTACGCCCTGGCCGGGAGCGCAGCAAGACGACAGAATTGCACCATGAAGCGTCGCGAAGCACTCGCCAAGCTCACCGGCCGCGAGCGGTACGTGGACGATCTCCCGCTCCAGGACTTCCTCTGGGGCATGACGGTGCGGAGCCCCGCCCCGCGCGGGCGCGTCACCGCGATCCGGTTCGGCGAGGACGTCGACTGGTCCCAGTTCGTCGTGGTGGACCACCGCGACGTCCCGGGACCGAACGTCGTGGCCCTGATCGAGCAGGATCAGCCGGTGCTCGCCGCCGGCTACGTGCGGCACGTGCACGAGCCGGTGCTGCTGCTCGCTCACCCGTCGCGCGAGGCGGTACGGCGCGCCGTCCGCTCGGTCGAGGTCGTGGTCGCCCCCGAGCCGCCGGCCCTCGACTTTCGCATCACGCCCACGCCCGAGTGGATCCAGTACGGCACGGACAACGTCCTCAAGCGCTTGCAGATCGTGAAGGGCGATGTCGAGCGCGCGCTCGCGCAGGCTCCGGTCGTCGTCTCGGGCACGTACGAGACGGGCGCGCAGGAGCACGTGTACCTGGAAACCCAGGGGATGATCGCCTATCTCGAGGGGGACGTGCTGGTGGTGAAAGGCTCGATGCAGTGCCCCTACTATGTCCTGAAGGCGCTGCAGCACGCGCTCGCGCGCGACGGCCCCTTAGTCCGCGTGATCCAGACGCCCACGGGTGGCGGTTTCGGCGGCAAGGAAGAATTCCCCTCTCACATCGCCCTGCACGCCGCGCTGCTGGCGCTGAAGGGCGGCCGACCGGTGAAGCTGATCTACGACCGCGGCGAGGACATGGCCGCGACCACCAAGCGGCACCCCGCGCTGGTGCGGCACCGCACCGGACTCACGCGCGACGGCCGGCTACTCGCGCAGGATATCGAGGTGGTGATCGACGGCGGCGCGTACGTGACGCTATCACCGGTCGTCCTGTCGCGGGCGATCATCCACGCCGCGGGGCCGTACGCGTGCGATCACGTGCGCATCACCGGCCGCGCGATGTTCACGAACGCCGTGCCGTTCGGGGCGTTCCGCGGATTCGGCGCGCCCCAGTCGCAATTCGCCGGCGAGCGCCACATGGACGTGATCGCCCGGACGCTCGGTATCGATCCCATCGAGCTCCGGCGCATCAATCTGCTCCGGGACGGCCAGACGACCGCCACCGGGCAGGTGATCCGCGACGGCACGGATCGCCTGGTCGTGATGGAGCAGGCGCTCGAGCTCTCCCGCTATCGGGAAAAGCAGCGGCAGCACGCCGCGTTCAACGCGACCCACGCCACGCTGCGCCGGGGCTCGGGGCTCGCCACGTTCTATCACGGCGCCGGGTTCACCGGCGGCGGTGAGGTCGCGCTCCAGTCGCGGCTTCGCGTGGCCGGCCGCCCGGACGGCAGGGTCGAAGTGCTGAGCGCCAACATCGAGATGGGCCAGGGCACCCTGACGGTGTTCACCGAGCTCGCGGCGACACGGCTGGGCTTGGCGCCCGAAGACGTGACCATCGCCGAAGCCGACACCGCGCGGGTCCCGAACTCGGGTCCCACGGTCGCGTCACGCACCACGATGATCGTGGGCGCCCTGGTCGAGCGGGCGGCGGACGATCTTCGGCGCCGGGTGGGGCTCGACGACTCGGCCCGCGGGGCGGCGGTGAAAGAGGCGATCCAACGGTGGCACCGGGAGCACCCCGGGGAGGGGGAGCCGCTGTTCGGCGAAGCGGCCTACGAGAAGCCGCCCGATATCGCATGGGACGACAAGACGTACCGGGGTGATGCCTACGGGGCGTTCGCGTGGGCCGCGTACGTCGCCGAGGTCGAGGTGGATCTGCGGACGTGCGCCACGCGCGTGATCGACTTCGTCGCGGTGCAGGAGGTGGGCAAGGTGCTGAACCCAGCGCTCGCCAAGGGACAGGTCCAGGGGGGCGTGGTCCAGGGGATTGGCTGGGCGCTCATGGAGGAGTGCAAGTGGCGGGACGGGGCGATGGCGAACAACCAACTGACCAACTACCTGATCCCCACCTCCGACGACGTTCCATCGGTCCGCGTGGCGTTCCTCGAGAACCCCTACCCGCACGGCGCCGGTGGCGCGAAGGGACTGGGCGAGCTGCCGATCGACGGGCCCGCGCCCGCGATTTTGAACGCAGTGGCCAGAGCCACCGGTGCGGACCCGCGGGCGATTCCGCTCACACCGGAACGACTCATGGAGCTGTTGGATGGTCCGGCAAGTGTAGGGGCGCAGCATGCTGCGCCCCTACGGTAGGCCAATGGCCGCACTCTCGGTCTCGTTCTCCCTCAACGGCTCACCAGTGACGGTCGACGTGGACCCCTCCGCCCGCCTGCTCGACACCCTGCGCTATCAACTCGGGCTCACGGGAACCAAAGAGGGCTGTGGCGAGGGCGAGTGCGGCGCCTGCACCGTTTATTTGGACGGCTTGCCGGTGAACTCCTGCCTCATCCCCACCTACCAGGTGCGTGGGCAGCGCGTGGCGACCGTGGAGTCCCTCGACCCGGGCGCCCTCGAGCCGTTCGAGCGATGCGGCGCCACCCAGTGCGGGGCCTGCACTCCCGGCGTCGTGATGACCGCGTGGTGGATCCGGGAGCATCCCGAGCTGCTCGGCACACACAGCATCCGCGAGCTGATGGCCGGGAATCTTTGTCGGTGCACGGGATATGACGGCATCGTGGACAGTGTGGCAGAGGCCCTGCGGGAAACGGGAAGCGGGAGACGGGAAACGTGAATGTCATGTTGCCGGGAAGCCTGTCTGAGGCTCTCGACACGCTGGCGAGCGACGGTGCGGCTATCCCCATCGCTGGGGGCACCGACTTGCTGGTGCACTGGCCCGTCCACGTCGAGGCGCACGAGCGAACCTACGTCGACCTGTCCCGGCTCGACCCCCTGAAGCCGTTGGGCTGGACCGCAGACGAGCTGATGCTCGGCGGGCTCACCACGTATTGGGACGTGATCCGGGACGAGCGCGCCCGGGAGGAGTTGCCGCTGCTGGTGGACGCCGCGCGCCAGGTGGGAGCGATTCAGATCCAGGCACGGGGAACGTGGGCCGGGAACATCGTCAACGCCTCGCCCGCCGCCGACGGCGTGCCGGTCCTCATGGCCTACGACGCAGTGGTGGTGCTCGAGTCACGGCGTGGCCGGGAGGAAGTCCCACTCGACCGGTTCTATTCAGGCTACAAACAGATGAAACGCCGTCCGGACCAGCTGGTCGTGGGGATCCGGGTCCCGCGCCGCCGCTATTCCTACCAGGTGTTCGAGAAGGTCGGAGCGCGGCGCGCCCAGGCGATCGCGAAGGTCGGTCTGGCCATCACGCGCTCCGGCGCCGGCTGGCGGGTGGTGGCCGCGAGCGTCGCGCCCACCATCCGCCGCTGCCCCGCGGTCGAGCGACTGCTCGAGACCGGCACCCCCATCGCATCCCCGGAAGCCCTCTTGCCCGCCATCGCTCAGGATGTCGCTCCCATCGACGACATCCGGTCGAGCGCCCAGTACCGCACACGCGTGATGGCGCGGGTGCTGTATCACGACCTGCGGGACTTCTGGGGAAAGCCAGGGTGAACCGACTAGAACTTGAGCAGGGCGAGGGTCGTGCCGAGCACGGTCATCGTCGTGCCGGCCCAGAAGATGAACATCCACTTGATGAGATCGGCGCGGAGTGCCGCGAGGCTGACTTGAAGTCCGCCGACTTCGTGCCGCACTTCAGCCTTCACTTCGGCGATGCGCTGCTCCACCTTCGCATCGAATCGGGCGAAATTCAGCTCGTTCAGCTCTCGTAGCTCGGATCTGTAGGCGGCGTCCACCTTGTTGAACCAATCGACGAGCTCGTTCGCGATCTCGTCCCCGAACGTGTCGTAGAACTTCCGTGATAACCTGGCCGTGACCGGCATCCGAATTCCCTCGGGTGTAGCCGGTCACACTCATAAACTACGCTCGGCGCATTGCATAGGCAAAATCTCGCGGCCGGAATCATGCCCGCGCACCTACCTGAGGATCGCGCCACCCCGAATCCACCTCCCCAGGAGCACTCGCTCTTCGACTGTCATTCCCGTCACATTGCCGAGCGGCATCGTGTGCGCGTCGACCGCGACCGTGAGGATGCGCGGCGCGTTGGCCCGGATCTCGTCAGGGGTATCGAGCAGTACGCCGAGCGGCGCGGCGGGGATGCCCGGCGTGGTGGGCGCGCTCGAGTGGCACCCGGCGCAGCGACGCGCGACGATCAGGCGCACGTCCGCGAACGAGACCTGACTGCCGACGCTCGACAACGCGGGACCCGACCGTGGCGCCGTAACGAGCGCCAGCGCGACCAGTGCGAGCGCCGCGGCGGGGAGGATCCAGACGTTCTTCCGGCCCTGGTTCCGCAGGTTGAACCAATAGCGCGTCGCGACCCCGATCACCGCCAGCGCCGCGAGGATCGCCCAGTTGAGCTTGTGGCCGTAGGTGGCGGGGTAATGGCTGCTCACCATGATGAACAGCACCGGGAGCGTGAGATAGTTGTTGTGCAGCGAGCGCAGCGCCGCCTGCTCGCCGCGCGCCGCGTCGGGAGGGCGACCCGCGGTGAGCGCGGCGACCATCTCCCGTTGGGCGGGAATGATCACCATGAGCACGTTGGCCGCCATGATCGTGCCGATCGCGGCCCCGACATGGAGGTACGCCGCCCGTGGGCTCAACAGCCCGGCCAGTCCCCAGGCGAGGGCCGTGGCGAGCACGAACAGCGTCGCGGCGAGGGCGAGCGGCCTGGCTCCCAGCGCCGAGCGGCACAGGGCGTCGTACACGAGCCAGCTGACGATCAGCGCCGCCACCCCTACCGCCACGCCCGCGCCCGGTGAGAGCCGGGCGATCTGGGGATCGACGAGAAACGACGCCGCGCCCACGTAGTAGACCAGCACGAGCAGCGCGAAGCCCGTGAGCCAGGTGGCGTACGCCTCCCATTTGAACCAATGGAGCGTACGGGGGAGCTCGCCGGGAGCGATGGTGTACTTCACGACGCGGTAGAACCCGCCGCCGTGCACCGACCAGAGCTCGCCCGCGACGCCGGGCTCCCGCCGCTCGGGCGGAGGCGGGGCGAGCCGGCTGTTCAGCCAGTTGAAGTAGAACGACGTGCCGATCCACGCGATACCGGTGATCACGTGGGCCCAGCGGAGCGCGAGGTTGAGCCACTGCTCGAGGTGGGCGCTCACAGCCGGCGGCTCAGCTGCCGCGGTACGTCGTGTAACCGAACGGGCTCACGAGCAGCGGTACGTGATACTGCTCGGCATCGCGAATCTCGAACACGATCTCGACGAACGGATGGAAGGGCGCGACGCCCAGGGCCGCGAAGTACGCGCCCGTCTCGAAGCGCAGGCGGTACGTACCGGCGGAGGCCTTCAGGTCATCCGGGAGGAGGTTCGCGACGCGACCGTTGGTGTCGCTCCGGGTCGTGGCGAGCTCGGCCCAACCGTCGCCCGAGCGGCGCGCCAGCGAGACCGCGACGCCCGCCGCGGGCCGTCCCCGCGCGATGTCCAGGATGTGGGTCGTGATGCCGCTCAAGAGACCACCAGTTTGCCGAGTCGGAGCCGCGTGATCTTCGCCTGCTCCTCCGCCGCAACCCGGAGCTCCGTTGCCGGGTCGTTCGTGAGGCGACCGCGCAGCGCGACGAGCATCTCGTCGGCGGTCCTGCCCGTGGCCGAGATCAGGAACACGTGCCCGAACCGCTCCTCGTAGGCGCGA
>QHTS01000168.1 GCA_003220905.1 Gemmatimonadota bacterium
CGTGGGCATGACGCCTTCCCTCGGTACGCAACCCGCCGGCAACGCCGGCGTGGATGCTCGTTCTGCCGCCAGGAGCGGCACGTTCCTCTTGGGCGGCGACCTGCCCGTCCACCGCCTCGGCTTCGGGGCTATGCGGCTCACCGGGAAGGGGATCTGGGGCGAGCCGCGCGACGTCCGTGAAGCGATCGCCGTGCTGCGCCGCGCCGTCGAGCTCGGTGTCAACCTGATCGATACTGCCGACTCCTACGGCCCCGAGGTGAGCGAGCGGATCATCGCCGAAGCGCTCTACCCCTACCCGCCGGGGCTGGTGATCGCGACCAAGGCCGGCCTCGAACGTCCTGGGCCCGACCGGTGGAAGCCGAACGGGCGACCGGAGCATCTGCGCGCGGCTTGCGAGGGCAGCCTGCGCCGGCTGAAGCTCGAGCGAATCGACCTCTACCAGCTGCACCGCATCGATCCCGAGGTGCCGTTCGCGGACCAACTTGGCACGTTCAAACGGATGCAGCAAGAGGGGAAGGTCCGCCACGTCGGACTGTCGGAAGTCTCGGTCGGCGAGATCGAGCGGGCGCGGAAGATCGTGCCGATTGTCTCGGTGCAGAACCGCTATAGCCCGACCGACCGCCAGCACGAGAGCGTACTCGATCACGCCGAGCGCGAGAAGATGGCCTTCTTGCCGTGGTACCCGCTCGGTGCCGGGGCGGCGCTGCGTCCGGGGAGCCCGCTGGCCAGGGTGGCGGCGCGGCGGCACGCGACGCCCGCACAGGTGGCGCTCGCGTGGCTGTTACGGCGCTCCCCCGTGATGCTCCCCATCCCGGGGACCTCCAGCGTGAAGCACCTGGAAGAGAACGTGGCCGCGGCGCTGCTCGAGCTGTCGACGGGCGACTTCGAAGAGATCGCGCACGCGTCCTGACCGGAGTCTCTCCGCTCACTGCTGTTGCCACGTCGAGCGCATGTCCTGCGTCACCAGGCGAATGAGGGTGTTCACCAGCGGCCCGTACGCCTCCTTGGGATCCTTGGCAGAGAAGTCCAGCTGGCCACCCACCAGGGCCACATGACCGACCCGCTCGGTCGCCCAGGCACTGGCGCGCCACAGGGTGGCTCCCGAGCGAGTCGAGAGTAGTCGCACGGCGAGCTCCACCTTCACCGTGGCCTCGAGATACGGGGTCACGAGCCCCGCGAGCCCGCCGGTCCCCTTGGGATTTGTGACCTTGAGATGGCCCGCGAACACGGCGCCGACTTCGCGCTGCTTGCCGAGCTCCTGGGCCGCGGCGATGCCCAGCTCCTTCTCACCGACACGCTGCAGGAGGGAGTCCTGCGTGCCGAGCTCGAGCACCTCGGTGCCGGGCTGCGCCGCCAGCATGTCCTCGGCGAACCGCTCGGTCGCGAACTCATGCAGCGAGCCTTTGGCGTTCTCCACCGTGAATGTGACGAGACCGAGCCGTCCGTAGGGCTGCAGGTCGAGCCGCGGCGGCACGAGGACACTGCGCCTGCCGCCGCCGCAGCCCGACACCACCAGCAAGACAAGCAAGGCGGAAAGCCCGCCGGACCGCATGCCCATCGTCGCCTCAGGGGTTGGAGACGGTCCACGGTAGGGCGGGAGCCACAGCCGGTCAAGGCTGTAGATTGCGTGCCCTATGGAGATCGGCAGGACCCTGTACGCCAAAGACCGCCGGCAGTGGCGTGCCTGGCTCGTCCAGCATCACAAGACGGCGCCCGAGATCTGGTTGATCTACTATAGGAAGCACAGCGGCAGGCCGCGCATCCCCTACAACGACGCGGTGGAAGAGGCGCTGTGCTACGGCTGGATCGACAGTATCACGAAGCCGGTGGACGAGGATCGCTGGGCGCAGCGCTTCTCGCCGCGCCGACCCTCGAGCCGGCTCTCGGAAATGAACCGCGAGCGTGTGCGCCGGCTCATCGCCGCCCGCCGCATGACCGAGGCCGGCCTGGAGCGGATCGCGCACGTCTTCGATCACAAGCGGGACACGCAGCGGACGCTGAAGTGGCAGATCCCCCCGGACATCCTGACGGCCATCAAGCGGGATGGGACGACGTGGAAGCACTTCCGGACGTTCCCCGAGTCCTACAAACGGATCCGGATCGCCTGGATCGACGCGGCCAGGCGCCGGCCAGAGATCTTCCGGCAGCGGCTGCGGCACTTCCTCAAGATGACCGCCCAGAACCGGCGGTTCGGGATGGTGCAGTGACTCAGTTGACCTTGAGCACCGCCTCGATGAAGCTCAGCGTCTTGGTCTCGACCCACTCCACCGACACGGCTTCCACCTTCATCGTTCCGATGCGGTCGGTACTGCTCGTGACCATCCGGCCCTTGGTCGGGGACGGCTTGATGTCCCGAGCCACCGCGATGCCGCGCCGCGGATCGCACTTGAACGTGAGCGTGGAGGCGAGCGCGGTACCCCCGGGCGTGCGCGGCGTGATAATGAGGGCGACGCTGGGGTACGCACCCGCGGTTGCAATCTCGTCTTCGATGGCAGCTTCGTGGCCGGCGTTCTTGAGCGCGTCCATGAACCGGTCCAGCACCGATCGCACGACGGTCCGGAGACGATCGCCGCACGCCCGCCGGCGCCGCTCCCCCTCGTCCTGGGCCGGCTTCACGTCGACCTGTAACTTCGCGGTGCGCTCCTCGTAGCTCTTCAGGAGCGAGCGGAGCTGTTCCATACGCTTGTCGGCCATGAGAAGATGATAGGGCATAGGAGTCCATGAGTCACGCCCTGCCTGCGCTGGTGCTCGGCATCTGCACCATCCTGGGGCTCGTGCTCGTCCCTCTCGGCCTCCCCGGGTTGTGGGTCATGGTGGCCGGC
>QHTS01000169.1 GCA_003220905.1 Gemmatimonadota bacterium
GGAATCGCGCGCACCAGCTCGTGAAGACGCGCCTGCGCGCTGCGATACTCATCGGCGATCAGTTGGAGTTGCGGATGCATGTGCGCCACCGCCTTCCCCGTTAGTTCACCCTGCCCTGCAAGCGTCGTAACCCCCCGACCGCCGGAGCGTAGCCCGGCATTTTATCTAGAGCCCTCCCGTACTCCGCCACCGCGTCGAGCACCTGGCCCTTCTTCTCGTAGATCCGCGCCAGGTTCACGTGCGGGAACTGCGGCGCCTCGTAGCGGGGCGCGTCCATTGCCCGCTTGAGCCACGGAATCGCGTCGTCCTCGCGCCCCAGCTCGATGAGATAGCACCCGATGTCGTTGTAGGGATTGCCGAACGTGGCATCCACCGCGATCGCGCGCTTGCACTCGGCGATCGCCTCGTCGTAGCGCCGGTCGAACGAGTACACCCAGCCGAGAAACGTGTGCGCCTCCGCCGTCGGCAGCTCCGCGACCGATGCTTGATACAGTTGCACCGCGCCCGCCAGATCGCCCGCCAACTGGCACTGGTACGCGCGCTCGAATAGCTTTAGCGCCCGAGCTCGATCACCCACACGCCAAGCTTATTCAGACCTCCCCGCCGCCGCCATCGCGCCCGTTTACCGGCCTGCCGCTCCTCGTCCTGCTCGCGGCGGTCGGGCTCGGCTGGAACCTGAACGGCTACCGCCTCTTCGACCCCGACGAGGGCCGCAACGCCGAAGTGGCGCGCGAGATGGCACACTCGAACGATTACGTCGTACCGCATCTGGACGGGCTCCCGTATCTCGACAAGCCGATCGTCTACTTCGCCGCCGCGGCCGCCACCATGGAGCTGCTCGGCCCGACCGAAGCGGCCGCCCGGCTGCCCGCCTATCTCGCCACGCTCGCCACCATCGGGCTGCTGGTGTGGTTCGCGCGGCGCCGCTGGGGCGACGAGGCCGGCTGGCTCGCCGGGCTCGCTTACGCCACCACCGTGCTGCCGCTGGCCTACGCCCGCACGGCGATATTCGACAGCACGCTCACGCTGTGCACCACCGCCGCGATCGCCTGGTTCGCAGACGAGCGGCCGGTCGCCGCCTGGGCGGCGATGGCAGCCGGCGCCCTCACCAAAGGCCCGATCGCCATCGCGATCCCGCTGCTTGTGCTCGCGCCGCACGGGCTCGCCACCGGCACGCCCGTCCGGCGACTGTTCCCGTGGCGTGGGCTCGCGCTGTTCGGTGCGATCGCCCTCCCCTGGTGCATCGCCGTGTCGATCGCGCATCCGGATTTCCTCGGCTACGTCTTCCTCCGCGAGACGCTCGAGCGGGTCACCACGCGGAGCTTCCACCGCACCGCGCCGTTCTGGTACTACCTGCCCATCGTGCCGCTCGCAGCCTTCCCCTGGATCGTCCCGGCGCTCGCGCGGGTGAAGAACTTCCGCGCCACCTGGGACGCCCGGCGTGACGCGGCCGTCAGCGAGCCGCTGCTCCTGGTGTGCTGGGTCGTCGTGCCGCTCGTCTTCTTGTCGCTCAACCAGTCCAAGCTGCCGCAGTACGTGCTGCCGCTGATCCCTGCGCTCGCCCTCGCCGCGACCCGGAACCTCGTCATGGGTGGGAGCCACACTGCGGCACGCGTCTACGTCGGCGTCTCAGGCGTCGCGGGCCTGGCCCTGGTGGCGCTCACCCGCTGGCTCCCCGCGCCCATCAGCCTGACGCCCGCCGAGAAGGCCGCTATTCCGCCTACGGCGGTGGCGCTCGGGATCGTGGTGCTCTGCTCCGCCGCCCTCGTCGGGCTCGGCGCCCTCACCCGCCGGCCCCGCACGACGATTTTCGGGTATGCTCTGGTCGTCATGGCCATCCCATTCCTCGGCGGAAAGCTGCTCGTCGCGGTGGGGGAGGACCGCTCCTCCGCGGCCGTGGCGAGCGCCACCGCGGCGGCACTCGACCGCAGCGGCGGCACCGGCACCGTGCTCGGCGTCCTCGCCTACCCGCCGTCGCTACCCTTCTACCTCGGCCGCCCCATCGCGGTCGCCACCGAGACGGGCCGAGAGCTCACGAGCAACTACATCGCCGACAACGTGGAGCGGTTCCGCTCCATCCCCGGTTCGCCGCTCCTCCCCGCGGGCTACTGGCGCGAGGCGCTGGCGCGCTGCCCCATGCCCACGGTGTTCCTGACGGGCGCCGGCCACCGCGAGGCGCGGGCCGCCCTCCTCGCCGCGCTGCCGCTCCTCGCCGCCGACGACCACTACGCCGCGTACGGCCCCTGCCGTCCCCCACAACCTCCCCAACCTCCCCGGCGGGGCGGGCGTGTGCGGTAATGTGCGGCATCTTCGGCGCCGTCTCGCTCACGGGCGCCCCGCTCAAGCACCCGGAGTGCGTCACCGCCATGGCCGCCGCGCTCGCCCACCGCGGTCCCGACGGCGAGCGCATCGTCGGTCACGAGCGCGCGCGCATGGGCGCCCGCCGGCTCGCCATCATGGACTTGACCACCGGCGACCAGCCGTTCCAGAGCCCCGATGGCTCCATCTGGATGATTTGCAACGGCGAGATCTACAATGCGCCGGAGCTGCGCCGCGAACATACGCTCGCCGGCTATCCGTTCCGCTCGACGGGCGACATCGAGACGATCGTTCCGCTGTATGAGCGCTTCGGTGCGGACGGCGTCGGACGGCTCGAGGGGATGTTCGGGCTGGCGGTGTGGGACGACCGGCACGAGCGGTTGGTGCTCGCCCGCGACCGCGCCGGTGAGAAGCCGCTCTTTTGGACCGAGCTGAATGGCGAGCTGCGGTTCGGATCGGAGATCCAGGCGCTGCTCGCCTACCCGGACCAGGCGCGTCGCGTGAACCTCGCCGCCGCGGCGCTGTACGGCGCGCTCGGCTACGTCCCCGCCCCGTACACGATGCTCGACGGCATCTCGAAGTTGGCACCGGCGCATTTGCTCGTCGCCGATCGCAAAGGCCTGGCGGTGCGCCGCTATTGGGATCCCGCCGCCGTCGCCGCGCGCCCGTCGCGGCTCGACGGCCCGGCCACGCTGCGCGACGTCCTGCTCCGCGCGGTCGAGCGCGAGCTGATGTCGGACGTGCCCGTGGGGGTGTTCACGAGTGGCGGGCTCGATTCGTCGCTGCTCGCAGCCGCGGCGGCGCGGGTCATGGCGGGCGAGCGGATCCACACCTACTCCGTGAAGTTCGCCGAGCCGGGCTACGACGAGAGCCCCCACGCGGAAGCGGTGACGCACGATATCCGCACCATCCACCACGTGGTCACGGCGGACTACCCGGCGCTCGAGCGCGCGTTCGATCACATAACCCGCTCGCTCGCCGAGCCGGTGGGCGACCCGGCCATCCTCCCGACGTTTCTACTCGCCGAGTCGGCACGGGAGCACGTCAAAGTGGTGCTCTCGGGGGAGGGCGCGGACGAGTTGTTTGGCGGCTACCCGACGTACCTGGGCCACAAGGCGGCGGGGTTGTATCACAGAATGCCCGGACGAGCGACGCTCCGCTGGCTCGTGAACCGGCTGCCGACCTCTACCGGCAAGGTCACGCTCGAGTTCTTACTCAAGCAGTTCGTCGCTGGCGCCGAGCTGCCGCTCGTGGAGCGTCACCTGACGTGGTTCGGCGCGCTGGGGCCGGACACACGCACGCTCGCGTGGGCCGGCGGGCTCCTAAACGGCTTTCCCGGAGATTTGTCGCTCAACCGAGTGTTGTGGCTGGACTTCCTCACCTATCTCCCGGACAACCTGCTCGTGAAGGTGGACCGTGGGACGATGCTCGCATCCATTGAGGCACGGGCGCCATACCTGGACCGCGAGGTGATGGAGCTGGCGCTGCCAGCGCCGTCGGCGCTCAAGGTGCGGGGGTTCACCACCAAGGCGATATTAAAGGAAGCGGCGCGCGGGCTCGTTCCCGACGCGGTGATCCGGCGCAAGAAGCGCGGGCTGTCGGTGCCGGTGGCGCGGTGGCTGAACGCAGGACTCCGTTCGCTCGCCGATCGTTACCTCGTGGCGCCCCGGCTGTTTCGGGACGCGCCGACGGCCCGCCTCCTCGCGGAGCACCGTGCCGGCGCGCGCAACAACGCCCGCAAGCTCTGGCCTATTCTCATAGCGGAGCTCTGGGCGGAGAAATGGAACGTGGAGACGACGTCCGCCCGGGTAGGCTAACCCCGGGGCCATGCCCCGGGGTTCACAGGAGTGGAGACCGAGTGACCCGCGACGAAGCCCTGCAACTGATGCACGAGCACACCCAGTCCCCCTCCTTGCGCCAGCACATGCTGGCGGTCGAGGCGGCGATGCGCGCCTATGCGGAGCAGCGCGGCGAAGACCCCGAGACGTGGGGGATGGTGGGGCTGCTGCACGACTTCGACTACGAGAAGTTCCCGAACCACGAGCACTCGCCCACCGACGGTCACCCCGCGTGGGGCGTGCGGCTGCTGCGCGAGAAGGGCGTGCCCGAGCCCTTGTGCCGCGCCATTCTCGGGCACGGGACGTACACCGGCGTGCCGCGGGATACTCTGATGGCGCAGACGCTGTTCGCGGTCGACGAGCTGTGCGGCTTCCTGGTGGCGTGCGCGCTGGTGCGCCCGTCCAAGAGCTTCGCGGATCTGGCGGTGTCGTCGGTGAAGAAGAAGCTCAAGGACAAGGGGTTCGCGCGCGGGGTGAACCGCGACGAGGTGCATCAGGGAGCCGCGGAGCTGGGCGTGGCGTTGGACGAGCACATCGCCTTCGTGATTCAGGCGCTCCGTCCCGCGGAGGGCGCGCTGGGCCTCGGCGCGCAGGCGCCCGCGGTGTGAGCGTTCCTGCCACGGCCGCGCTCGCCGCGCGCGACCAGCTGACCCTGGCGCTCGACCGCGCCGCCGGCGCGCGGCCGATCGAAGGCAACCGGCTCGAACATCACCCTGACAGCCCACGCGCGTTGGACGCGATGCTCGCCGCGATCGTCGCGGCGCGGCACTGGGTGCATTTCGAGAACTACATCATCCGCGACGACGCCACTGGCCGCCGGTTCGCCGACGCGCTCGCCGAGCGGGCCCGTGCCGGCGTTCGCGTGCGCGTGTTGTACGACGCCCTCGGCTCGTTCGGCACGTCGCGCCGCTACTGGCGGCGGCTCACCCAGGCCGGCGCCGAAGTGCGCGCCTTCCACCCGCTGCTCACCCGCCACGCGCTCGACCTGCTGGCGCGGGACCACCGCAAGCTCCTCGTCGCGGACGGCGTCTGGGCGATGACCGGCGGGCTGTGCATCGGCGACGAGTGGGCGGGCGACCCGGCACGCGGCCGCCGGCCGTGGCGCGACACGATGGTCGCCGTGTCCGGGCCCGCCGCCTCGGCGCTCGACGGCACCTTCGCGCGGATCTGGCGGCGCGCCGGCGCGGCCCTCCCCCCCGACGAGCTGGACGCCGACCCCGCGTCCAACGGCGACTCGACGGTCCGCGTGGTGGAAGGCGTGCCGGGGCGCGCCCGCGTGTATCGCGCGGTCGAGCTCCTCGTCGCGAGCGCCGCCGAGCGCCTGTGGATCACCGACGCGTACCTCATCGCTCCCGCCCCGTTGTACGCGAGCTTGCTCGACGCGGCGCGGAGCGGGGTGGACGTACGCCTGCTCGTTCCCGGCGCGACCGACCTACCGGTGCTCCGCAACTTCACGCGCATTGGCTACCGCGACCTGTTGCGCGCCGGCGTCCGGGTGTACGAATACCAGGGTCCGATGATCCACGCCAAGACGATGCTCGTGGACCGGCGGTGGGCGCGCGTCGGCTCGAGCAACTTGAATGTGTCGAGCCTGCTCACGAACTACGAGCTCGACCTCACGGCCGAGTGCGAAGTGCTCACCGAGGCGCTCGCGCGCCAGTTCCGGCGCGACCTCGCGTCGAGCCGCGAGATCGTGCTGCAGCCGCGCCGCATGCGGCTGCCGGCACGCCTCGCGGCCGGGACCGCGCCGGACGAAGGTGACACGCCGCACAAGCGCTCGGGCTACGAGCTTGGCGCCGTGGCGGTGGTGGCCCTGCGCCGGGTCGCGGGCGGGCTGCGGCGCGCCATTGCGGCGACCGCCGCGCTCGGATGCGCCGTCGTGGGCACCCTGCTCCTGGTCTTCCCCCGCATCATGGGCATCGCGTTCGCCGCCGGGGCGTTCACTTTGGCACTGGCGTTCGCCGTGTACGCGCTGGAGCGGCGCCGCGCGCGGGACTCGGACGATGGCTGATCTCCCCCTCCCCCCCCAACCGGCGCGGCAGGTCGCGCGTATAGCTCAGCAGGACGAGGCCGATCTCGTCGCCCGCGCCGTCGCCGGCGAGCGGGCGGCATTCGGGACCCTGGTCGAGCGATACGCCGGCGTGGCGCGCCGCGTGGCGCGTGCCGTGCTGGGCAATCCCGAGGACGCGGACGACGCCGCGCAGGATGCCATGCTGTCGGCGCTCGTCAAGCTCGAGCAGTACGACGCGCGGCGGCCGTTCGGCCCCTGGCTGTTGCGGATCGTCGCCAACGCCGCCACGGACCGGCGGCGGCGCCGCTCGGTCCGGCGCGTCGAGCCGCTCGACGTCGGGCTCACGGCCGGCGGCGCGCGGCCCGACACGACGACCGAGCGCCGGGCGTTGAACGAGCGGTTGCGACAGGCGCTCGCCGAGCTCCCCGAGCGGCGGCGCATGGCGGTGGTGCTGTTCGACGTCGAAGGCTATTCGCACGGCGAGATCGCCCTCATCCTCGGGATTCCCGAGGGAACGGTTCGATCAGAAGTGTTCCACGCGCGGCGCCGCTTGCGGGTGCTACTCGCGGACTGGAAGGAGGAGGGATGAAGGATCCACTGCCGTTCGATCACCGGCCCGATCTGGTGCTCGGGAGGGCGCTGCGAGAGGCGCTCGACCCCGGCGGCGCGCAGCTCTTCACCGCCCGCGTGCTGGCGCGCGCCGAGCACGCTCGCGCGGCATCGTGGGACGCCGTGCTCGCCCGCTGGGCGCGCGCCGGCGTGGCGGCCGCCCTCGTCGTCGCGCTGGCGGCTGGCTATTTCGTGGGTCACGCGACGGCGGGGTCCCCCACCACCGTTCGCCCGACGGTCTCGGACGTCCTGATCGCGCCCCCGGCGCACCCGGGGGAGGTCGAGGTCGTCCTGGCCTCCGTGATCGGGAACAACTAGCACGCAAAGGAAGGGACCGTCATGCTGAACCGTTCCACAACCTGGGCCGTGGCGTTCCTGGTCGCCACGTTCGCGGCGGGGCTCGCCGTCGGGGCCGGTGGCCGGGCGCTCTGGGTCCGCTACGCGTCCGCGGCGGCGCCCGAGCGCGCGCGCGGACTCGATCGGTTGATGGACGAGCTGAACGCGGAGCTGCGCCTCGGCGCGGTGCAGCGTGACTCCGTGCGGGCGATCCTGCAACGTCACCGGACCCGGATGACCGCCGTGTGGGAGACGGTGCGCCCGCGCTTCGACTCGATGCGGGCGCAGATGGACTCCGAGGTCGCCCGCCAGCTCACCCCCGAGCAGCAGGCCAAGTATCGCGACCATGTGACCCGGTACCGGCATCAAAAGGAGCAGGAGAAGGCCGACACGGAGTCGGGAGGCCGGAAGAAATGATGGGCGCGCGACGGGGACTGTTCGGGGGAATCGTGTCTGCGCTCGTCTCGACCGGCGTCGCGGCGCCGCAGAAGCCGGCTCCCGCGCAGCCGGCACCGCTCCAGGTGTCGCTGGCGGAGGCGGTGCGGCGGGCGCTCGACGTGCAGCCGGCCGTCATCCAGGCTCGCGGCGCGGTGCGTACCGCGTAGGCGAACGAGCGAGCCGCATGGGGGGCATACTTGCCGACCATCACGACGAGTGGCTCGGCGAATCGCACAAACGCGGCGGGGGTCGACCTCACCACCGGGCGCCCCGTCATCGTCCCCGGGGAGTACAGGTACTCGGTGGGGTTGTCTGCGAGCCTCGATCTCTTCACCGGCTTCAAGCGCGGGGCAATGCGGCGCGCCGCGTCCGCCAGGACCGATGCCGCGGACGCGGGGTTCGTCAACCAGCGCTACCAGGTGAGCGCTGCGACCGCGCAGCTCTTCTATACGTCGCTCGCCAACGAGGAGCTCGTCCGGGTTGCCGAATCGCAGCTCGAGCGCGCTCAGGAGCAGCTCCAGATCGCCGTCAACAAGTTCCAGGCCGGCGCGGCCACGCGCTCTGACACGCTCACGGCGACCGTTGATCTCGGTAACGCCCGGCTCGCGCTGCTGCAGGCCCAGGCGAATCTGGCCACATCCCAGGCGAACCTCGCCCGGCAGATCGGCGCGGATCAGCCGGTCCGGGCGGTGCCGGACACGGCGTTCCCGTCACCCCCTGACACGGCGGCGCTGCGTGCCGACGTGATCGACCGCTCGCCCCAGGTACAGCAGGCCGAGGCTCAGGCGAAGGCGGCCGGCGCGGACGTGACCGCGGCGCGTTCCCAGTACTGGCCCACGCTCCGGGTGTCGTACAACGACACGCGACAGGGACCCGCCTTGAGGAGCTTTCCGCAATTCGACGAAACCTTCAGGTGGACCTTCGGGCTGTCGTGGCTGCTGTTCGATGGATTTTCGCGGGAAGCGAGTCAGGCGTCCGCATCGGTCCAGCGCGACGTCGCGCAGGCCAGTGCGGCGGACACGCGGCGCCAGCTCGGCGCCGACCTCACCCAGCAGCTCGCCGCGTTGTTCACCGCGTACGCCCAAATCGGGATCACCGGCACCAACGTCGTCGCGGCCACGGAGGCGCGCCGCGTCACGCAGGAGCGCTACCGGCTCGGCGCCGGCACCCTGCTGGATCTCCTGACGGCCGAGGCCAACCTGACCCAGGCCGAGGTGAATCAGGTCCAGGCGCGCTACAACTATCTCATTGCCCGCGCCCAGGTCGAGGCGGTGGTGGGACACGCCCTGTGACCAGCGTCCAGCCGACCACGTTCCGCACCGGCGACACGCCGCTGCCCGACACCGTCATCCTCACGCACAAGCTCACGCGCGACTACGACATGGGTGGCGAGGTGGTGCACGCGCTGCGTGGCGTGGAGATCCAGATGCGGCGCAACGAGTTCGTGGCCATCATGGGCCCGTCCGGCTCGGGGAAATCGACGCTGATGAACCTCATCGGCTGTCTCGACACGCCGACCGCGGGTGAATACTGGCTCAACGGGCAGCAGGTGAGCGACCTGTCGGACGACGAGCTCGCGCACATTCGCAACAAAGAGATCGGGTTCGTGTTCCAGACGTTCAATCTGCTGCCGCGCGCCAGCGCGTTGCACAACGTGGAGCTGCCG
>QHTS01000003.1 GCA_003220905.1 Gemmatimonadota bacterium
AGGGCTATCGGCTCGACGCCGGCCCGTCCCGCGTCGCGATTCGCGCCTACCGCGCCGCGGGCGCGTTCTCCGGCATCCAGACACTGCGCCAGCTCTTCCCGACCGCGATCCTGCGGCAGGCGAAGGTGGAAGCCACCGCGTGGACGATGCCCGCGGTGTCGATCGAAGACTACCCGAGATTCGGGTGGCGCGGTCTCCTGCTGGACGTGGCGCGCCATTTCATGCCGAAGGAGTTCGTGAAGAAGGTCATCGATCTGCTCGCGCTCCATAAGCTCAACCGCTTACAGCTCCACCTGACTGACGACCAAGGGTGGCGGATCGAGATCCGCCGCTACCCACGCCTCACACGGGTGGGCGCGTGGCGGCGGCAGACGATCGTCGGGCGGCCGGACGACGATTCGACGAAGTGGCGCTTCGACGGCCAGCCGCACGGTGGCTTCTACACCCAGGACGACATCGCCGAGATCGTGGCGTACGCGCGGGCGCGGTTCGTTACCCTCGTGCCGGAGATCGAAATGCCGGGGCATTCCCAGGCCGCGATCGCGGCCTACCCCGAGCTGGGCAACACTAGTGACACGCTTCCCGTGTTCACGGCGTGGGGCGTGGATCTGAACATCCTCAACCCCGGCGACGCGACGATCGCGTTCGAGCAAAACGTCCTCACGGAAGTGATGCGGCTGTTTCCGGGACGCTGGATCCACACCGGCGGCGACGAAGCCCCGAAGGCACAATGGAAGGCGAGCCCACTGGCGCAGGCTCGGATTCGCGAGCTTGGCCTCAAGGACGAAGAGGCGCTGCAGGGCTACTTCACGCGCCGGATGGACGAGTTCCTGACGTCGCACGGTCGCCGGCTGATCGGCTGGGACGAGATCCTCGAGGGGGGCCTCGCGCCGAATGCGACGGTGATGTCGTGGCGGGGCACGGAGGGCGGAATTGCGGCGGCCCGGGCGGGGCACGACGTGGTGATGGCGCCTACCTCCCACACCTACTTCGACTACTACCAATCCACCGACACGACGACGGAGCCGCTGGCGATCGGGGGCTTCCTGCCGCTCGACACGGTGTACGCGTTCGAACCGATCCCCGCGGCGCTTGCCGCGGCCGAAGCGAAGCGGGTGCTGGGCGGCCAGGGCCAGCTGTGGACGGAGTACATGCCTGACGCGAAGCGCCTCGAATACATGGCCTTCCCGCGGGCGTGCGCCCTCGCCGAAGTGCTGTGGACGCCGCGCGAGGCGCGAGACTACGCCGACTTCACCAGGCGGCTCACCACGCATCTCGAGCGCCTGGCGGTGCTGGACGTCAATTACCGACCGATCGGGAACTGAGCACTCCGCCCCCTGCCTCGCGCCCTGACGCCGAGCGTGGGCCCTACGTAACTTGAGGGCCCACAGAGGGAGGAGGAGGCCCCATGAAGCGTATCACATTCGCCCTGGTCGGCGCGCTGGGGACGGCGCTCGCGGCACCGGGAGCGCGCGCGCAACAGCCGGCAGCACCCGCCGCCGAGCTGGCGGTGGGAGTGAGCGCGCCCGACTTCACGCTCCCGGGCGCGACCCGGTACGGCGTGCTCAAGGCCCCGGTCCATTTGAGCGATTTCAAAGGGAAAACGGTCGTCCTCGCCTTCTTCTATAAGGCGCGGACCAAGGGCTGAACGATCCAAATGCATGCGTACCGTGATCAGTACGCACAGTTGTTTCACGACGGCCGCAACGTGGTCCTGATCGCCATCAGCGTGGATCTCGCGGACACGCTCGCCGCATGGGCCCGGGACGACCAGTTCCCCTACCTGTTCGCAAGCGACAGCGGGGGCGTGATCGGCAAGACGTACGGCGCGCACAACCCCAAGTTCGGGCTCGACAACCGCAACCTCTTCGTGGTGGGACCGGACGGCAAGATCGCGCACGTGATGGCGCCGTTCCGGGAGATCGACCCGCAGTCGTACAAGGAGCTGGCGGCGGCGATCGATCGGATCACGCCCAAGCCAGCCGAGGGAGAGTAGACGGGCTAGTTCCCGACGACCTGCTCGAGCGCCGTCGCGACGTCCTGCTCCGCGCCGGCGCCGGTGTACCTGACCTTCCCGGCCTTGTCCAGCACCACGATGTACGACGTCGTGGGCGCCTGATAGGCGCGCACGGCGGCGCCGCCGGCGTCGAACAGCACAGGGAACGGCAGCGGGTGATCCGCGAGGTGGCGCCGGATCGAGGCCGGCGTCTGATTCACACCGACGCCGACCGCCACGAACCGCACCGTGCCGCCGAAGCGCGCGTGCGCCGCCGCGAGCGCGGGCTCGAGCGCCTTACAGAGGGGGCACCACGTGGCCCAGAACTCCAGCAGCACCGGCTGCTTGCCGACGTAGCGGCTCAGGTCCACCGGCTTCCCGTCCAAGTCCTCGAGCGTGACCGCAGGGGCCCTGGTACCGATGGGGAGACCGATGTCCTGTGCCCCGAGCACGGCAGGGGGGGCCACCGCGATCGCGAGCGCGGCTCCGAGCGTCCAGCCGTAAGTCGTCACAATACCTTTCCCATCTGAATGAAGTAATACTCCGCCATGCCGAGCAGCACCGCTCCGGAGAGCTTCTTCACCCACGCCATCCAGCTGCCGGCCCGGGGGAGCCCGGTCACGGTTCCGGAGAACAGCCCTACGACGACGAGCAGCGCGGTCATGCCGAGCGAAAACACGAAGAGGTACACGAATCCCAATACCCCGCTGCGCGTCGTTGCGACCCACGTGAGCACCGCCGCAAAGGCCGGAGCGCCGCACGGCGCGGCGACGATCCCTGACGTGGCCCCGAGCAGGAAGACCGCCGGGTACGATCCCCCGCCGAGCCCCCCCGCCCACCGCATCAAGCGCTGCGGCGCCGAGACCGGGATGACGTCGAACATGGCGAGCGCGAACACCAGCAGCAGGTTCCCGATCGCGAATCGCGCCCACGGGCTCGCACTCACAGTGCCAAAAAG
>QHTS01000004.1 GCA_003220905.1 Gemmatimonadota bacterium
AACGGGGACGTCCCCGAGTCGCTGCGCAACAAGCATCTCGTGGCGCTCGATCTAGGCTCGCTGATCGCGGGGACCAAGTATCGCGGCGAATTCGAGGACCGGCTCAAGGCCGTGCTCAAGGAGATCACGAGCGCGGAAGGGAAATACATCGTCTTCATCGATGAGCTGCACACGCTGGTGGGTGCGGGCGCCGCCGAAGGCGCCATGGATGCCTCCAACATGCTCAAGCCCGCGCTGGCGCGCGGCGAGCTGCACGTGGTGGGCGCGACCACGCTCGACGAGTACCGCAAGCACGTCGAGAAGGACCCCGCGCTCGAGCGCCGTTTCCAGCCCGTGTACGTGGGCGAGCCGTCGGTCGAGGACACGATCGCCATTCTCCGGGGCTTGAAGGAGCGGTATGAAGTGCACCACGGCGTCCGGATCACGGATAACGCCCTGGTGGCCGCCGCCACCCTCTCCCACCGCTATATCGGCGACCGCTTCCTCCCGGACAAGGCGATCGATCTGGTGGACGAGGCCGCGAGCCGGCTGCGGATCGAGATCGACTCCCTGCCGCAGGAGATCGACGAGGTCGAGCGCAAGATCGTGCAGCACGAGATCGAGCTGGCGGCGCTCGCCAAGGAGAAGGACAAGGCCTCGAAGGAGCGGCGGGCGAAGGTCGAGCAGGAGCTCGCCGAGCTGCGCGAGCGCTCCAAGGTCATGAAGGCGCAGTGGCAGGCGGAGAAGGACGCGATCACCGGGCTGCAGGGCAAGAAGGCGCAGCTCGAGCAGCTCCGCGCCGAGGCCGAGCAGGCGACGCGCCGCGGCGACCTGCAGAAGGCCGCCGAGATCAGCTACGGCCGGATCCCCGCGCTCGAGCGGGAAATCGCCGAGGCGGAGAAACGCCTGGCCCAGATCCAGAAGAAGGGCAAGTACCTGAAAGAGGAAGTCGACGCCGAGGACATCGCCGAGATCGTCGCCAAGTGGACGGGGATCCCCGTCACGAAGATGCTCGAGTCGGAGCGCGAGCGGCTCACGCGGCTCGAGGCGGAGCTCGAGCGGCGTGTGGTCGGGCAACCGGAGGCGCTCGCCGCCGTCGCCAACGCGGTACGCCGGGCGCGCGCCGGGTTGCAGGATCCGAACCGGCCGACCGGCTCCTTCATCTTCCTCGGCCCCACGGGCGTGGGGAAGACGGAAACCGCCCGCGCGCTGGCCGAATTCCTGTTCGACGACGAAAAGGCGATGGTGCGACTCGACATGTCCGAGTACATGGAGAAGCACGCCGTCGCGCGAATGCTCGGCGCACCTCCCGGCTACGTGGGCTATGAAGAGGGCGGTCAGCTGACAGAGGCGATCCGCCGGCGTCCCTACGCCGTGGTGCTGTTCGACGAGATCGAGAAGGCGCACCCCGACGTGTTCAACGTGCTGCTCCAGATCCTCGACGATGGGCGGCTCACGGACTCGCAGGGTCGCACGGTCGATTTTCGGAACACCGTGCTGATCATGACCTCGAACATCGGGTCGCAGTACATCCTCGAAATGGGCACGCAGAACTGGGAGCAGGTGGAGACCAAGGTGCTCGAGTTCTTGCGCCAGACGTTCCGGCCCGAGTTCCTGAACCGGGTGGACGACGTGATCATTTTCCGGCCGCTCTCGAGCCAGGACATCGCGAAGATCGTGGATCTCCAGGTCAAGCGCGTCGAGCGGCTCGTGGCGGAGCGCAAGCTCCGCCTCGAAGTGACGCCCGCCGCGAAGCAGCTGATCGTGGCGGAGGGCTACGACCCCGTCTACGGCGCGCGGCCGTTGAAGCGGGCTATCCAGCGACTGCTGCAGAACCCGCTCGCGCTGGCCGTGCTCGAAGGGCAGTACACGGAAGGCGACGCGGTACGGGTGGACCGGGCGAAAGACGGAAACCATCTGACGTTCGAGCGGATCCCTGCCGGGGCGGCGGCCGAGCCGGCGCGTGCCTAAAGAGAGGGAGCAGGGAGCGGGGAGCGGGACGAGACGGTTCTCACGCGTCTCTCCCGACCATATTGCGGGCATGGAGGCGGCCCTGGATGAGGCCCGCCGGGCGGCGTCCAGCGGAGAAGTGCCGGTGGGCGCCGCGGTGCTTCGGGAGGGCACGGTCGTCGTCCGCGCGCACAACGAGACCGTCGGCCGGCGCGATCCGACGGCGCACGCCGAGCTCCTGGCCGTGCAGCAGGCGCTCGGGGTGCTGCACACCGATCGCCTCGGCGACTGCACGCTGTACGTGACGCTCGAGCCGTGCGCGCAGTGCGCGGGGGCCATCGTCCTCGCCAAGGTGGGGCGGGTGGTCTTCGGGGCGTACGACCCGAAGGCGGGGATGGCGGGCAGCGTGGGGGACGTGCTGCGGCATCAGGGTCTGAACCATCGGGTGGAGGTGATCGGAGGCGTCGAGGAGGGGGAGTGCGGCCAGCTGCTGCAGGATTTTTTCCGCCACCGGCGCTAACGCGCCCCGAGCTCTCTCATCACCCTTCCCAGCGCGTGCATGGCGTCCCCGAGCTGCGCATCCGATAGATACGGGGCCGGACCAAGACGCAGCACGTCCGCCCGGTAGTCGCTCAGCATCCCAAGGTCTCGCAAGCGGCGACACAGCTCTGCCGCCCTGGCGGAGTGGAGCGCGAGGAAGCCTCCGAGCTCCGGCAGCGTCACGGCGCGGTCACGGGTGATTAGTCGCGGATCGGCGTCGAGCGCGTCGAACGAGCGTGCCAGGAGCCCTACCTGATGCTGACTGACCCCTCGCAAGAACTCCGGCGTCAGCTCCTGTTGCTCGAAGAAGTCGAACACGCGCGCGGCGCGGTAGTGGCTGGTCGGATCATAGGTCGCACCGGCGAAGCGGGCTGCACCCGAGCCGTAGGCGACCGGAGTCGTCGCCTCCCCCGCGGCGAACGCGTCGAATTCGGCGAACCATCCGGTGATCACCGGTCGCAGAGCACAGTCATGGGGGATGCGCAGGAAGCAATTGCCTTCGCCCAGCTGGCAATACTTGTAGCCGCCGCCGACCACGAACGCGTCCGCGAGTTGGTCCTGCCGCAGGGAGAACGGCACGACGTTGAGCGCGTGATAAGCGTCCACCAGCAACTCCGCGCCCGCGCGGCGGCACGCCGCGAGCACATAGGCGAGGTTCGGCACGATGTGGGCGTTCTCGTACAGTACGGCTGAGACGAGAACCGCTGCCGTGCGGTCGTCCACGGCGTGGGCGAGCCGCTCGGCGAGCGTCGTGGCCGGGAGCGCGGGGACCTTGACGACGGCGATCCCTTCCTCTGCGAGGCGGTCGAGCTGGCGGCGGATGCTGTGAAATTCTCCGGTCGTTGTCACGAGGCGGGGGCGTCGGCCGAGGGGCAGGGCGGAGAGCCAGCGCACGACCAGCTCGTGCGTGTTCGCTCCCAGCGCGAAGGCGCCGTCCGCGTCGTCGAGCAGCCGCGCGAAGCCGCGCCGCACGCGATCCGCCATGGCGAACGCGTGTGGCCACTTGTCGTCCGCGTACTCGGCTGCGTCGAGCCACGCCCGTCCTTGGGCCTCGAGAGCGACGTCCGGCCAGGCCTGATGCGAGTGGCCCGTCAGCAGCAATCGCTCCGCGACCCGAAAGCGGCCGTAACGGGGCGCGAGGGCGTTTGGGCTCGCGTACAGCGCCTCCGGGTACACTCCGTCACAGCTCCGTGCGGATCGCCCAGAGGTCGGGGAAGGCGGGCTTGTTGAGCGTCGTTTCGAGGTACTCTGCCCCGGCGGTTCCGCCCGTGCCCGCCTTCGTGCCGATGGTGCGCTGCACCATCTTCACGTGCCGATAGCGCCACTCCATTATGCCCTCGTCCAGATCCACCAGTCGTTCGCACAGGGACGCCACGGCGGGGTTTGTCCGGT
>QHTS01000173.1 GCA_003220905.1 Gemmatimonadota bacterium
ATCAACGCGACGTTCACGGTTCGCAAGATCTCGGCGGGCGTCGGCGTGGAGCGCATCTTCCCCCTGCACGCGCCGTCGATCGCGGAGATCGAGCTGGTGCGCAAGGGTCGCGTGCGGCGCGCCAAGCTCTACTTCCTGCGTCGGCTCGCCGGCAAGGCGGCGCGGATCCGCGAGAAGCGGGGCATCGTCGTCCCCGAGACGGCGGAGAAGCAAGAGGCGTGAGAGGCCCCCGCCCCACGCTCGAGCGCGAGATCGCGTTCTGGCGAGCGGGGGGCGGAGTCGTCGCCGGTGTCGACGAAGCCGGCCGCGGTCCCCTGGCTGGGCCGGTGGTGGCCGCGGCCGTCGTGTTTCCTCCTCACTGCAAATTCATCCGCGGACTGCGGGACTCGAAGCTCTTGCCGCCTGCGAAGCGCAGCCGGCTCGCCCTGGTCGTGCGGGCCCGCGCGCTGGCGATCGGCGTGGGCGCCGCGAGCGTGCGCGAGATCGACCGCTTGAACATCCGCCGGGCGAGCATCCTCGCGATGGAACGCGCCCTGGCGCGCCTCGCCCTGACGCCGGACCTCGTGCTGGTGGACGGCCTGCCCTGTCCCGAGCTCGGCCGCGCCCACGAAGCGATCGTGGACGGCGACGCGTACTGCCACTCGATCGCCGCCGCGTCGGTCATCGCGAAGACCGTGCGCGATCGCCTGATGCGGCTGCTGGCGACCCGGCACCCCTCGTACGCGTGGGCGAGCAACAAAGGCTACGCCACCCCGGACCACCTGGCCGCACTCGCGGCATTCGGCTTCACGCCCCATCACCGCAAGAGCTTCGCGCCGGTCGTGCAGCTCGAGCTCATAGCTTCGCCCGCTTCAATCCCTTCCTGAACTCGGCCAGGGGCTGGGTGTTGAGGATGTCGCCCGCCTCGAGCCCCGCGCGGCGCGCGAGATAGACCGCGTACTTCATGAACGGCAGGTTGCCCGGCTGGTGGCTGTCCGTCGAGAGGACGAACCGGACGCCCTGCTGTTTGCCGGCCGCCGCGAGGGTGTCCGGGAGGTCCATGCGCTCGGGGTGGCCGTTCAGCTCGAGCAGGCACCCCGTCGCCGCGCAGGTGCGACACAGCGCGTCGAAGTCGAAGGCGTAGGGCTCGCGCTTGCCCACCAGGCGCCCGGTCGGGTGTCCGATCGCGTCCACCCACGGGTGTTCCGCAGCGCCCACGAGGCGGCGGGTCAGCTCCTTCTCGCTCTGATTGAGCCCGTAGTGAATAGTGGCCACGACATAGTCCGCGTCGGCGAGCACGTCGTCGGGCAGGTCGAGCTTTCCGTTCTCGAGGATGTCCAGCTCGACGCTCCTGAGGATGGTGAAGCCACGGCTGGTGGCGTTCCGGGCGTCGATCGCCTTCCACTGCTCCCGCAGCCGCTTCGCGTCGAGCCCGAGCGCCATCGTCACGCGCTTCGAATGGTCGGTGATGGCGATGTAGTGGTAGCCCAGAGCGCGCGCGGCGTGGGCCATGTCCTCGATCGTCCCCTTCCCGTCGGTGGCGCTCGTGTGCATCTGCAGGTCGCCGCGGACGTCTTTCACCTCCACGAGGTGCGGGAGCCGATGCTCACGGGCGAGCGCGATCTCGCCGCGCGCTTCGCGCAGCTCGGGCGGAATCCAGTCGAGACCGAGCTTCGCATAGATCTCCTCCTCGGTCTTCCCGGCGGCGCGCCGCGTGCCCTTGAAGAGGCCGTACTCGTTCAGCTTGTAGCTCTGCTCCTGCGCGATCTTGCGAAGCTCGATGTTGTGCGCCTTGGAGCCGGTGAAGTACAACAGCGCCGCGCCGTACGCATCGGGCTCCACCGCCCGCAGGTCCACCTGGAGCCCGCCCCGCAGCTTCACGGTGGCGCGCGTCTCGCCCTTCGAGATGACTTCCGCCACCTCGCCGTACGCGACGAACCGGTCCATCGCTCTGGGGCTGTCCTCCGACGTGACGACGATGTCCAGGTCTCCGATCGTCTCGCGCCGTCGGCGGTAGCTCCCGGCGACCTCGATCTGGCGGATCCCGCCGCCCGCCTCGAGAGATGCGACGACCGCGGTCGCCTGGGTCTCGGCTTCGTTGAGGAGCATGCGCCGCTCCCCGACCTGCGCCTGGCCCAGTCCCGCGCGCATCTTCTCTTCCATCTTCGGCCCGAAGCCCTTGAGCTTCTGGATCCTGCCCTTGTCGAGCGCCGCGGCGAGGTCGGCCGCCGATTTCACCTTGAGCTTCTTGTAGAGCAGCTTCACGCGCTTGGGCCCGAGGCCGGGAATGCGCAACAGATCGAGCAGCCCCGCCGGCAGCTTGCTGGCGAGCTGCTTGCGCAGCGGCAGCTCACCGGTGGTGACGATGTCCGTGATCTTCTCCGCCAGGTCGTCGCCGATGCCGGGGATGTCGGTGAGGTCCTTCGTCCCCGCCCGCACGAGGTCGGCGATCGGCTCGGGGAAATCCCGAATGGTGCGGGCGGCGTTACGGTAGGCGCGCACCCGGAACGGATTCGCGTCCTGGATCTCGAGGAGGTCGGCCACTTCGTCGAACAGCCGGGCGATGTCGGGGTTTTGCATCGCCCATAAGATGAGCGATCCGCGGGCTTCTTGCGCCCGTTTCGTTCCGGTGCTAATTCAACCCCGCCCTGATGCGCAACCACCTCCCCGGAGGTTCCCGGTCATGACGTGCGGAACCCGCTTCCTCGCGCGCCTCTCCAGTCTCGTGGTCGGCGCGGCGCTGGCGCTGGCGTGCTGGCCCACCTCCCTTGCGGCGCAGGCCCAAGCGACGACGGGCGTGATCCGGGGCACCGTCTCGGATCCGTCGGGCAATGTCGTCGTGGGGGCGCAGGTCACCGTCACCGACGTGCAGACGCGGTTCCAGCGGACGGTGACCACGAACGAGAAGGGCGTGTTCGTGGCGCCGCTGCTCCCGCTCGGCACCTACGAGGTCAGGGCACGGGCCGTGGGCCTGGGCGAGCGGAGGCAGACGGGGATCGTGTTGCGGGTGGGCGAGACCGTCGACCTGGCCCTGAAGCTCGAGCCGGTAGAGCTCGCCGCGGTCACGGTCACGGCGACGCCGGTGGTCGACGTGAGCAAGGTCGAGTCCTCCACCAGGCTGCCCAACCAGGCGGTCGGGGGGCTGCCGAACAACGGGCGCAATTTCCTCAACCTCACGCTCCTCACGCCGAACGTCGCAACCGTGCAGGGCCCGGATGGCGACGAGCTCACTGTGGCGGGACAGCGGGGCATCCACAACAACGTGTCGGTGGATGGAGCGGACTTCAACAACCCGTTCTTCGGGGAGCAGCGGGGTGTCGCAACCGTGCAGGGCCCGGATGGCGACGAGCTCACTGTGGCGGGACAGCGGGGCATCCACAACAACGTGTCGGTGGATGGAGCGGACTTCAACAACCCGTTCTTCGGGGAGCAGCGCGGTGGGCAGCGCCCGCCCTTCACCTTCAACTTGGACGCGGTGCAGGAGATCGTCGTCACGGCCGGGGGCGCGACGGCCGAGTTCGGGCGCTCCGGTTCTGGCTTCGTGAACGTGATCACCAAGTCCGGGACGAACGAGTTCAAGGGCTCGCTGCACTACTTCGGCAAGTACGACTGGCTCTCAGCCGACCTCGCACACGGCACGCAGACGCTCACGCCGGACTTCCGCCAGCACCAGTTCGGCTTCACGCTCGGCGGTCCCCTGAAGCGCGACAAGGCATTCTTCTTCATCGCCTACGATCAGCAGGTGTACGACGAGATCAAGCAGAAGACCCGCCCGTCGAGCCTCGCACTCGACTCCCTCACGCGGTGGATGGACACGGCGTTCGCTGGCGCGCTGCGCGGGGACTTCGGGCCGATCTCACGGACCAACGACGCCCGCGCGGGCCTCGTGAAGATCGACTGGCGGCTCTCCGACCGGCACAACCTGTCGCTCAAGTACAACCACACGTGGTCCAAGCAGGAGAACGGAACGTTCGACGTCGACGCATGGGCGCGCAGCGCCAACGGGCTCGAGAAGGATTATTCGAACGGCGTGAACGGGAGCCTCGTGTCGTACCTGTCGTCGCGCACCTCGAACGAGCTCCGGTTCCAGTACTCGCGGGAAGATCGGCCGCGGCCCTATGAGGGCTCGCGCACGTCGCTGCTCGGCCCGGACCCCACCCAGACGGGGCTCCGGCCGTTCCCGGACGTCGCTATGGATTTTGTGAATGGCTTCCGGTTCGGCATGCCGTTCTTCCTCCCCATCGACTATTACGACACCCGCATCCAGATCCTGGACAACATTTCGTACGCGCGTGGCAACCACTTCTTCAAGTTGGGTGCCGAGTGGAACCGGGTGAATTCGGTCCAGACGTTCATCGGGTTCGCGAACAGCCGCTACATCTTCAGCTCCGTGACCGGGTTCCTCAACTACGTTGCGAACGACTCTCTCTACGTTGAGTGCCGGAGTGGTCCGACCAGGTTCTATACGCGCACCACGGGGGTCTGTGATTTGCCAGCCGACACCATCGTCGGTCCAGTGCTGCTCTACTTACAGCAGGCGGGAGTCGATCGTTCGGTGCGTGACGCCGGGACGCAGAGCATCCCACAAAACGAGGTTGCACTATACATCCAGGACTCTTGGAAGCCGGATCCTCGGTGGACGATCAACTACGGCCTGCGGTGGGAAGCACAAATCGAGCCGGACCCGATCACACCGCCTGCGTCCGTGTTCTACAGCGTGTATTTCGACTCCACCGTGACCACGCCCCGCGGCAGGTTCACGTTCCCATCCGACGGTACGATCCCGTCTGACTGGAAGATGTTCCAGCCGCGCCTCGGGATCGCCTACGATCCCCAAGGGGACGGCCGGCAGGTGTTCCGGGCCAACGCGGGACTCTTCTACGCGCGCATTCCGGGGCTCAATCTCGCGTCCAGCCGCAGCACCAACGGCTCCGTCGGCGCGACCCTCTTCGGCTCGAGCGCGACGGTCGGGTTCCTGCCGCCGCCCTCGTTCCCCCACCAGTTCCCGTCCACGATCCCGGCGAGCGCCGTCTTCCTCCCGTCGGTATTCGTGTTCGACAAGAACTTCCGTAACCCACGGACGTTCAGCGCAACGGTCGGCTACGAGCGACAGATCGGGTCAGACCTGGGCGTGTCGCTGAGCTACACGCACGCGCGGACCGACCACTTGACACGGTTTTTCAATGCGAACGACCCCGTGTTCAACAACGACACGATCGGGCCGTGGGGCACCGGCCCCCGGCAGCTCGGCACGCTGACTGTCGTGCAGTCCACCGCGAAGTCCCGCTACAACGGCGTCACCGTGGGGCTCAAGCACGTGTTCGACCCACGGCTCCAGTTCCAGCTCAACTACACCCTCTCGTTCGACAAGTCGGACGACGATAACGAGCGTGATCCCTTCACCTTCCGTTATGCCAAGGCGAACAACCTCGGCCCCGAGTACAACTGGAGCGACCGCGACCAGCGGCACCGGTTTAACGGCTGGGCGCTCGTGAAGCTGCCGGGTGACTTCTACCTGAACAACCGGGTGAGCTACTATTCGGCGCAACCCGTGTCGGAGAAGTGCGGGGCAGGCAACGTTGGCAACGGGCAGCGGGCAGGGAGCCCGCAGGACCGGATCTGCGCCAACGGCTCTGTGCTGAAGCGCAACACGCTCCGTAAGGACAACGCGTACTTCTCCTGGGACGTGCGGCTGTCGCGGCCCATCAATGCGGGGCGCCAGGGGCAGGCGGAGCTGATCGTCGAGGTGTTCAATCTCACGAACACCGACAACTTCAGGGACCCGGCGTACGGCGGGCTGCTGTTCAACTTCGACGGCACGATCCGCTCTGGGTTGGGCGACCCGCGCCAATTGCAGGCGGGGCTGAGGTGGGTGTTTTGAGAACGTGCTAGAGGGCGGTAAAGGGCGGTAAAAGGGCGGTATTGGCTCCGGTGCCGTACCGCCCTTTACCGTCTTCTTCGGTCCTCTACGGTCCTAGCTTACGGTGATCTGCTTCGCCATCCCGTGCATGATGTGCGGCTTGCCGTCCTTGACGTCGGGCCAGAAGCACAGCAGGAGGTAGCTCCCGGGCGCGAAGCTCGCCGCGAACTCGGAGTGCCCCCCGACGTCGAGGGTCGTGACGCCACCCAGCCACGCGCCGGTCGGCAGCGGGCCCTTCTCACCGCCTTCTTCCCACGCGATGAAGTCCTGTAGCGTCTTGCCCGGCGGCAGGGCCGCGATCACGATCTCGTGGGGCTGGGCCCCGGTGTTTTCGACCCGCACGACATGCTTGCCGGCGGTCAGCGGCTGAGACAGCTGGAAATCGTAATCCGTGAGCTTGATGGTCACATCGGCCGGCGGCTCAGCGGCGGCTGGAGAAGGCGCCGCCCCGGCGGTGACCACGAGCGGATGCATCATGCCCTTCATCACGTGCGGAACGCCGTCGAGGCTGGGAATCCAGCACACGAGCACGTACGACCCGGGCTCGAGCATCTGGGTGGCTACGCCTGTGTCGCCGAGGGTCACGGCGTTGGGCCCGCCGGGGAACGTCATCCAGGACGGCGGCGGCGCGTGGCTCTTCATCGCGGCCGCGAGCCCGGCCTGGAAGTCCGCCGCACTCTTGCCTTCTCCCAGCCGCACCAGAGAGGCGTGGTGCAGCTCCTTTCCCTGGTTGACGAGGCGGAAGGTCGTCAGGCCGGCGGGTATCGTGTCGGGCATCCCGAACGCGTAGTCGGTGGCGGTGATGGTGACCACGCTCGGGCCGGCGCCCTGGGGCGCCGGCCGGCTACACCCGACGGCCCAGACCAGGCTGGCGAGCGCCAGTCGGCGGATGCTCATGGAGGTCCTTTCGGTTTCAGGTTCGCCTGAGCAGGACGATGCCGGACATGCGCCGGAATTCCTCCCGCTTGGACTTGGGATACAGCCGTCCGATCAGGTTCCACAACCACGCGAGCCGCATCGTCCGCCTGAGGCGGAGCGATTCCTCCCACATCGAGCGGAATTCCGCTTCCTGCCAGCCCTGCGCCTGGAAGAAGCGCGAACCTTCCGCGGGCGCGAACTGGAACGGGGCGTTCCCGGCGGCCACGGCGCGCCCCCAGGTCCGTGCCGTCATCTTGAGCAGCCGGGGTGACGCGAGGTCGATGAGCCA
>QHTS01000174.1 GCA_003220905.1 Gemmatimonadota bacterium
AAGCCGCTGGGCAAGTCGCGCGCCTTCCAGGAGGTGCTGAAGCTCGCCGAGCAGGTGGCGCCCACCGAGAGCACGGTACTGATCCAGGGAGAGTCGGGCACGGGGAAGGAGGTCATCGCGCGCTACATCCACGAGCTGTCCGCGCGCGCGGATGGCGGATTCTTTTCGCTGAACTGCGGCGCGCTCCCGGAGAGCCTCCTCGAGTCCGAGCTGTTCGGTCACGTGAAGGGATCGTTCACGGGTGCGGTTCGGGACAAGCAAGGTCTGTTCGCCGCGGCGCGCGGCGGCACGTTCTTCCTGGACGAGATCGGCGAGATGTCGCCCGCCACGCAGGTGAAGCTGTTGCGCGTGCTGCAGGAGCGGGAGGCGATCCCCGTGGGCGGCACCGAGCCCATTCCCGTGGACGTCCGGGTCGTGGCCGCCACCAACCGCGACCTCGAGGACGACATCAAGCGCGGCCGTTTCCGCACCGACCTGTACTACCGGCTGAACGTGATCGCCATTCATCTCCCGCCATTGCGCGACCGGCGCGACGATATCCAGATCCTGTGGGAGGAGTTCCTGAGCCGCATCGCCAAGGAGCGCGACGAGCAGCCGAAGGCGCTCGCGGAAGACGCGAAGGGCGCGCTGCTCGCCTACGACTGGCCCGGCAACGTCCGCGAGCTCGAGAACGCCCTCGAGCGGGCGGTGGTGCTCAGCAAGGCAACGACGATCGACCTCGCGGCCCTGCCCGACAAGCTGACGGAGCGCCGCGTCGAGCCCCTCGTCGCGGAGCGGCCGCACGCCAACCCCACCCTCGACGTGATCGAGCGTGCCTACATCACCTGGGTGCTGCAGAGCGAGGGCGGCAACAAGACCCGCGCCGCCGAGGTGCTCGGCATCGATCCCTCCACCCTGTACCGCAAGCTCAGCCGGTACGAGGGTGGTGTACCGGAGTAACTGGGTGGCCGTACGGGTGATGCCGAAGGGACTCGGAGTGGCGTTCGTCGTGGTGTGCGCGACTTCGGCCGCTGCTGCGCAACATGCGCCCTGGCCCTTGCGGGTGATCGGACTCGTGCGGGACCCCGCGGGAGCGCCGGTGGCCGGTGCGGTGGTCTGGGTCAATTTGCCGTGCCAAATCACGTTCACGGGAAAGGACGGACGCTTCGAGCTGGCGACGCCGGTGTCGGATAGCGCGCGCCGCGCGGCTTCCTTCGTTGCGGGACGTCGCGCGCTCGACCAGTGACCGCCAGATCCGAGTTTTCATCCACGGTGGGGCGGGGACGCCGGATCGCGCGGCGATCCTGCGTCGCAGCCGGGGGCGCGTGTCCGGCGAGGTCTGGCTCTGGTGGCTGCTCGATCCGACGTTCGGTCTCGACCCTGCGACAACCGCGCGCCTTCGCGCCGGCGCCTTCGGGTGCGCCGACGCTCCCTGGCAGTGGGGAACCGTGCTCGAAGCCTCGATCCCGGCCTGGCGCGCCGTTTTGGTTTGCCGCGCGACCCTCCCGGTCACTCCCGACTGGCAGGGCATGGGGCACCGGCTGGACAGCCTCGGGGTGTGGCGCCTGCCCGACCAGACAGCCCGTCTCCACAATCGCCGTCCCTTCGTGACGGACGGCGCCATGGTCACCCTGGAGATGGTCGACGGACGGGCGTACCGGTTGGTCCGGCACGGGCATCCCGACTCGATCGCGGCGCCCGGGGCAGAGCGAGCGGCGGCCATCGCTCGTGCGTTACAGGACGCGTTTCAGGCGGTCAAGTTGGACCCCGCCCGATGGACTCCCCCGCCCGTCACGTTTCACATTGCCGGGACGGTTCGCGACAGCGCGGGTCGACCCATCTCCGGCGCGCGGGTCGCGGTCCCCGCGCTCCCCTTCTCGGTCAGGACGGCGGCGGATGGGGGATTCGACGTGCCGGTTCCCGTACCCTTCACGGCGTCGCTCACCGTCGAGAGCCCCGGCTACCGTCCCGTGCGCTATCGCGTCGAGTACCTGCCCCGGCCGAGTTACGGTCCTGGAACCCGCATACGAACCGAGATTGTGCTTCAGGTGGTACCCGACACGACGGTTGTGTCCGATTCGCCAGGACACTACATCAGGATCCGCGGGTCCACCGGACCGCCGTTCGTGGCGCGCGACGCCCCCCCCTGGGCCACTCGCGTCCGTTACGGCGGCGGGCCCTCGATGGGGGCGCCGCGTTCGGATTTCGATGGCTCAACACCGCCGCTCAACCGCGATGTGCTCGGCTGGAACGTAGCGCCGCCCATCGTGCTGCTGCGCATCCAAGACCGGCTGGTTGCATTCCCGTCGAACGCGTCGATGGGTGAGTTCGGCTTCGCCGTGCAGCTGGATCTGTCGCCACGTATCCTCGGCGTGGCGACGTGGTGATGCGTCCGCGCTGGATCCATGCGACCAGCTGAGGCCCTCGATCAGGTCGGGGCCGCGACCCTCGAGCGCATGGCCGCGGCCCCCCGCTACAATCGATGGATGTTCGACCGGCTGCGTCCCTGGGTAGGCCGCCGGGTGCTCGAGATCGGGGCCGGGATCGGCAACATGTCGGCGTTCCTGGTCGATCGCGAGCGGGTCGTGCTCACCGACACCGAGCCGTATTACCTCGGCCGGTTGCGCGAGCGGTTCGCGGGGCGGCCGCACGTGTCCGTCGCCGAGCTGCGGCTGCCCGCCGTGAGCCCCGGGCTCCTCGCCGAGCGGCTCGATACGGTCGTGTGTCTGAACGTCCTGGAGCACATCGAGGACGACCGGGCCTCGCTGCGGACGATGCACCAGCTGCTGCAGCCGGGCGGACGGCTCGTCCTGCTCGTCCCGTCGCTGCGCGCGCTGTACGGCACCCTGGACGATGCGCTGGGACACTTCCGCCGCTACGTCCCCGACGAGTTGTCGGAAAAGCTCGGGGCGGCGGGTTTCCACCTGCGCCATCTCGAGTACTTCAACCTCGCCGGCGTCCCGGGATGGTGGTTGGCGGGTCGCGTGCTGCGCCGCCGGCTCATTCCCACAGGCGCGCTGCGCTGGTACGAAGCGCTGGTGCCGCTGTTCCGGCTGGAGCGGCTCCTCCCCTGGCGGATCGGTCAGTCGCTCATCGCCATCGGGGAAGTGCCTGCCTGATGTCGCGCCTCCGGTTGCCCGACGACGTGCTGCTGTCGGTCGTCGTGCCGGCGTATAACGAGGCGACGACGATCGTCGCCGCGCTGCGGCAACTCAAGGAGGTCCCGCTGCGGCTCGAGGTGATCGCCGTGGACGACGCGTCGACCGACGGCACCGGCGCCATCCTCGACGGTCTGGCGGGCACGGGGCTCGTGCAGCGGGTGCTCCACCACACGACGAACCGCGGCAAGGGCGCGGCGCTCAAGAGTGGGATCGCTGCGGCCACGGGCACCGTGATCGTGGCCCAGGACGCCGATCTCGAGTACGATCCCGCGGAGCTTCCTCGCCTGCTGGCGCCGATTAAAGAGGGCCGCGCCGACGCCGTCTACGGCTCGCGCTTCCAGGGCGGCCCGCACCGCGTGCTGTTCTTCTGGCACGCCGTCGGCAACAACCTGCTCACGCTTGTCTCCAACATGTTCACCAATCTGAACCTCACGGACATGGAGACCTGCTACAAGATGGTCCGAGCCGACCTCCTGAAACGCCTGCCGCTCACGGCCGAGCGGTTCGGGATCGAGGTCGAGCTGACGGCGCGGCTCGCGCAGGCGGGCGCGCGCATCTGGGAGCTGCCCATCTCCTACAGCGGCCGCACCTACGCCGAGGGGAAGAAGATCACTTGGCGCGACGGGCTGGCGGCGATGTTCCACATCCTGCGGTACAACCTGTTCCCGCCGCGCGGGAAATGGCGTGAGCGCTAGGCGCCAGTACGCCGCCGTGGCCGCCTGCGCCGCGGTCGTGTATGTCGGGGCGCTCTGGAATCACTTTGCGCTGGACGACAACCAGATCGTCCAGTTCAACAAGCTCGTGCTCCAGCTCAGCGGGGTGTGGCGGGCGTTCGTGAGCCCCTACTGGCCGCCGGTCATCGGGGGCGGCCTGTATCGTCCGCTGCCGCTCGCCTCGTACGCCATCGACTGGCAGCTCGGCGGCGCCGCCTGGTGGTTTCACGCGGTGAACGTCGCCTGGCACGCTGGAGCGACCGTTGCTGTCGCGTGGCTGGCGCGACAGTGGAGCGGCGAGCGGGCGGCGCTTGCCGCCGGGCTGCTGTTCGCCGTCCACCCGGTCCATGTCGAGGCCGTCGCCAACATCGTGGGGCGCGCCGAGCTGATGGCCGCGCTGTTCGCCATCCTTTCTGTGTACGCGGCGCTGGCGCACGATCGCCTGTGGTGGAGCGCGGCCGCGCTCGCCGCCGGTCTCCTGAGCAAGGAGAACGCGTTGGTCGCGCCGGCGCTCATCGTCTGGGGTTGGATGATGCAGATCGTGCCGCCGCCATCGCGGCGACGCATGGCGGCGTACGCCGGCGTCTGGCTCGCGCTCGGGACCGTGTACG
>QHTS01000175.1 GCA_003220905.1 Gemmatimonadota bacterium
GACGGGATACGAGGAAGCGGCCGGCCAGGGTGTCGTGGCCGGGATCAACGCGGTGCGCCGGATCCGCGGCGCGGAGCCGGTGATCCTGGGCCGCGACGATGCGTACATTGGCGTCCTCGTGGACGACCTCGTGACCCGTGGCGTGGACGAGCCGTACCGGCTGTTCACATCGCGCTCCGAGTTCCGGCTGCTGCTCCGGCAGGACAACGCGCTGCGGCGGCTGGCGCCGCTCGCCGAGCGCCTGGAGCTGCTCAGTGCGGCGGAGCGGCGGGTGGCGGCGCGGCGGTTCGAGGAAGAGGAGGAGCTGCTGCGAGTGGCGCGGGCTACGACGATCACGCCGGGCGCCGCCGCGGCGGCGCTCGCGGATACGGGGACGAGCTTGGGCGAGCCCGAGCGGGTCGCGAGCGTGGCGCGGCGGCCGGGCGTATCGCTGCGCGCGCTGCTCGAAGCGGCCGGTGTGCCGGTGACGGCGGAAGAGGCCGCCGTAGTGAGTGCCGGGATCGAGCTGAAATACGACGGATATCTGGCGCGCGAGCGGGAGGCAGCGGCGCGGCTGGCCGAGCTCGCGTCGTTTGCGCTCCCGGCGGACCTGCCCTACGTCGAGTTCAAGAGCCTCGCGACCGAAGCGCGGCAGAAGCTCGATCGGATTCGGCCGACCTCCCTCGCGCAGGCAGCGCGAATTCCCGGAGTGTCGCCGAGCGATCTGCACAATCTCGTTGTCGAAACGGCCCGCTGGCGCCGACGCGTCGCCTAGGTCCAGCAGCCCCCAACGCCGTGTTTCACGTGAAACTAGGCCGCGGTTTCACGTGAAACTCACTCTTTACCTTGGGGGTACCAAGACCCTATATTGAGACCCTCGGAGTGCCGTAACAATATAACCTGTTTGTATATAATAACTTAGAGATGTCGCGCGTCATCGCAATCGCCAACCAGAAGGGCGGCGTCGGAAAGACGACGACGGCGGTGAACCTCGCCGCGTCGCTCGCCACCGCGGAGCGTAAGACGCTGCTCGTCGACGCCGATCCCCAGGCGAACTCGACGAGCGGCGTCGGCATCGAGCGCGACCGCATCCGCCACTCGCTGTACGACGCGTTGCTCGATGGCCGTTCCCTCTCCGACGCGCGATTCACTCACGTGCACTTCCCCTATCTCGACGTCGTGCCCGCCACGCAGGACCTGGTCGGCGCCGAGCTCGAGCTCGTCAACAAGCAGGGGCGCGAGACGATGATGCGACGCGCGCTGCGTGATTTCCGCGAGCAGTATCAATACGTCGTGATCGATTGTCCGCCCTCGCTCGGCCTCTTGACGCTCAACATGCTGACGGCTGCCGACAGCGTGTTGATTCCGATCCAGTGCGAATACTACGCCCTCGAGGGTCTCTCGCAGCTCCTCAACACCGTCAAGCTCGTGCAGCGGAACTTCAATCCCGCGCTCGCGATCGACGGAGTGCTGCTGACGATGTACGACGCGCGGCTGAATCTCTCGAAGCAGGTGGCGGATGAGGCCAAGGAATACTTCGGCTCGCAGATGTTCGGCATGACGATCCCGCGCAACGTGCGCCTCGCCGAGGCGCCCAGTTTCGGGAAGCCGATCCTGTTGTACGATGTGCAGTCGGTAGGCGCGAAGAGCTACCTGGCGGTGGCGCAGGAGCTGATCCGGCGCGTGGAGCACGGCGCCGTGACCTCCCCCCCCCCTGCCCCGCCCGCCGCTGAACCGCTGCCGGAGGTGCCCGCATGACGGAAACCATCGCAGGTCGCCGTCGTCTCGGCCGGGGCCTCGAAGCCCTGCTGGGGCCCACGCGCGAGGAAGCCGAGCGCGAGGGGAGTCTCGTGGAGCTGGCGATCGCCGACATCCGCCCCAACCCCTACCAGCCGCGCCGCGACGTCGACCCCGCGGCGCTCGACGAGCTCCAAGCCTCCATTCGTAAGGCCGGTCTGCTGCAGCCCGTCGTGGTGCGCCCCGTTCCCGGCGGCAACGGCGGCTTCGAGCTGATCGCCGGCGAGCGGCGGCTGCGGGCGTGCCAGGCGCTCGGCTGGGAAAAGATCCCCGCCGTGAAGCGCGAGGTGGACGATCGCACCGTGCTGACGCTCGCGCTGGTCGAGAACCTGCAACGTGACGACCTCTCGCCCGTGGACGAGGCGCGCGGTTACGAGCGCCTCCTCGCGGAATTCAGCCTGACCCAGCAGGACGTCGCGGACGCGGTGGGTCGCGACCGCTCCACGGTCGCCAATGCGCTCCGCCTGCTGAAGCTGCCGGTGGCCGTGCTCGCCCTGCTCCACGAAGGGGGGCTCTCGGTCGGCCACGCGCGCGCGCTGCTCGGGCTCGAGGACGCGCGGGTGGCGACGTCGCTCGCCAAAGAGGCGGCGGACCTCGGGCTCTCGGTGCGCGAGGTGGAGGACCGGGTGCGCGGCGGCCGAGCGCCGGTCCGGCGCCCGCGCCTCAAGAAGGGATTGGGCCAGGCGCCCGAAGTGCGTCGCATCGAGGACGCGCTGCGCCGCCGCCTCGGCACCGACGTGCGGGTCACGCTCCGCGCCAAGGGTAAAGGACAGATTCATCTCAACTTCTATTCAAACGACGATCTCGCGCGGCTCCTGGAGCTGATCCTGGGCGCGCCGTTCGACGGATGAAGCAGAGGCGAGATCGCCGCGTCACCATCGTCGTCCACACCGATGGAGACCTCGCCTCCCGACAATACCGCGTCCCGCTGTGGGCGTTCGAGGCAGGGAAGTGGGGCGCGCTCGTGGTCGGCTTGCTGGTCGTGCTGTTCTTCGCCTTCGCCGGGCCGATCGGTCGCGCAGCCCTCAGCGTGCCCGGGCTGGAGCGCAAGGTGGCGCGGCTCGAGGAGGAGAACAGCCGGGTGCAGCAGCTCGCCGCGGCGCTGAACCGAGCCGAGGCCAACTATCAGGAGCTGCGCACGATGCTGGGCGTGAGGGCGCCCCGGGAACGGGGGGCGGCCCCGACCGGGGACCTCGTGCGTGCGGTCGCGGTACACGCCCGTCCTCCGTCGGCGCCGCTGCGCTACGAGCCGGGTCCTGCGGAGCCGACGCACTGGCCGCTCGACATCGCGGGCTTCGTCACCCGGGGTCAGGTCCGGCCGGGCGATGTCGCTGAATCGCATCCCGGCATCGACATCGCCGTGCCCGCCGGCACACCGGTGCGCGCAGCTGGTGGCGGTGCGGTCGAGGCGGCCGGCACCGACCCGGCGTACGGACTGTTCGTCCTCTTGCGGCACTCTAGTGGGTATGAGACCATGTACGGACACGCCTCGCGCCTCCTGGTGCGCGAGGCCGACTCGGTGCAGGCGGGGCAGGTGATCGCCCTCTCGGGCAACTCCGGGCGATCCACGGCGCCGCACCTCCACTTCGAAATCCGCCGCGAGGGCAAGTCGCTCGATCCCCTCACGGTCGTGAAACAGGAGAATTGACATGGCGATGTTCACCGAGAAGGGGCAGGGGGCGCTCGAGTCGGAAGCCGGACTGTCCATCATCGGGACCGGCATGCGCGTCGTAGGGGACATCAGCGCGGACGGTGTGGTGAAAATCGAAGGCACCGTGGTGGGCACGGTGCGCGCCGGCCGGCAGGTGCTGGTGGGGAAGGGCGGCGAGGTGGAAGGAGACGTAATCTCGCGCGAGGCGATCATCGGGGGGGAAGTGCGCGGCAGTATCCGCGCTGACGAGCGCATCGAGATCCAGTCCACCAGCGTCGTACACGGCGATATCGCGGCGAAACGCCTGCTCGTTCAAGAAGGAGGCGAGATCAACGGCGTCGTGCGCATGGGCGAAGGCGCGCTCGAAGGCGAGACCGTCGAGAAGGCGGGGGTACAGCGGTCCTACTAGCCGAGCTAGATATCCACACGCTCGCACTTCCGCGTGTGGATTGTTTATCTCTATATGTCGTAGCGTTTTAGCTGACCCCGTGGCGCGGGAATCTCACGTCACTGTCGATAATCTGGTGAGATAATGTCTCCATACTGCCAGAGGTGACAGGCCCGATGGACCTTGCCGCGCTGGTCTCGTACCTGGATGGCTACCTCCACGTGGCCGAAATCCCGGACGCTCCCCATGCGGTCAACGGGCTGCAGGTCGCGAACACGGGAACGGTGAGCCGTGTTGCGGCGGCGGTCGATCTGTGCGAGGCGACCGTACGCATGGCGGCGGAGCAGGGAGCCGACTTGCTGCTCGTGCACCACGGCCTGTTCTGGCGTGGGCTCCAGCCGCTCACGGGGCGCACGCATCGGCGCGTGGCGGGACTCATCGCGAAGAACATCGCGCTCTACAGTGCCCATCTTCCACTCGATCTGCATCCCGAGGTCGGCAACAACGCGGTGCTCGCGCGGCAGCTCGGCGTCTCACCGCGCGGCGAATTCGGCGAGGAATACGGCGTGCCGATCGGCCGTTGGGGAGAGGTCGACGTCCCTCGGGACGCGCTCGAGCGCCAGCTGGCGGCCCTCATGGGCCAGGCACCGCGGCTGATGGCGTTCGGCCCGGAGCGGGTGCGCCGCGTCGGGGTCGTGACGGGGGCGGCGGGCTCGATGATCGCGCAGGCCGCCGCCGCTGGCCTCGACACCTTCGTCACGGGCGAGGGTCCCCACCACACGTTCTTCGACGCCGAAGAGCTGCAGGTGAACGTCTTCTACGCAGGGCACTATGCCACCGAGACGGTGGGCGTCAAGGCACTGGCCGAGCACCTCCAGGGCCGGTTCCATCTGCCTTGGACGTTTCTAGACCATCCGACCGGTCTGTGAGCGCACGCCGCGTGCTGGCCGTGCTCGCGGCGTCCGAGTTGTGCGGGATGGCACCGTGGTTTTCCGCCTCCGCCGTCGCACCCGCACTCTCGCGCGTGTGGCGGCTCGACACGGCGGGCGGAGCGTGGCTCACGATCTCGGTGCAGCTCGGCTTCGTCGCGGGCGCGCTGGTGTCGGCGCTGCTCACGCTCTCCGACCGCTGGTCCGCCCGCCGGCTGGTCGCCGGCTGCGCGTGGCTCGCCGGTCTTGCCACCCTCGGTGTGGCGTTCGCGCCGGGCCCCGGAACGGGGATCGTGCTGCGGATGCTCACCGGTGCGGCGCTGGCCGGCGTGT
>QHTS01000179.1 GCA_003220905.1 Gemmatimonadota bacterium
CAGGCGCAACGGGGCTTGCTCAGAGCCATAGTGTCTGCCGGCTCGCCGTCACTATAGACCTCCGGCCATTCCGGGCGGAGTGACACGGCTCACGACCGTTGTGGCTCCTCGTTGGCGGTCGGTGTTGTTTTCCGACCCGGACCGTGGGTCACTTGCACGCACGGTCACGGCTCGTAATTTAGGCCGATGTGCCTCGGAGCCACCTGAGCCGTGACCGCCTCCTGGCACACCCTGCTCGACGTCGCGCTCCGCACGTCCGTCGTCTACCTCGCCCTGCTCGTCGGGCTCCGGCTCACCGGCACCCGCCAGCTCGGCCAGATGTCCACGTTCGACCTCGTGCTGCTGCTCATCATCGCGAACGCGGTCCAAAACGCGATGGTGGGCCCGGACACGAGTCTCGCGGGCGGACTGGTGGCCGCCGGTGTGCTGATCGGCTGGCACCGGGTGATTGACTGGTGGCGGCTCCGGAGCCGGGGAGTCGCCAAGCTGCTCGCGGGCGAGGGTATCATGCTCGTCCACGACGGAAAGATCCTCCAGGAGCACTGCGTGCGCGCCGGGATCACGCACGACGAGCTGCGGCAGGCCCTGCGCGAGCATGGCGTGGCGAACGTCTCGGACGTGATGCTCGCCGTGCTCGAGCCGGACGGGGCGATCAGCGTGGTGCGCTACGACGATATCAAGGCGGGGGAGCGGCCGCACTAGTTACATTTCCTGTCAGATGCCGACCATCCTGATCAAGAAAACCGGTGAGGAGCCCGGCGCCGCCTCGCTCGCCGTCACCGTGCCGGTCGAGCAGGTGCAGGAGGCGGAGGCGCGCGCCACCACCGCCTACCAGCGGCGGGCCCGGCTTCCCGGGTTCCGTAAGGGGAAAGCGCCTGCGGCGCTCGTGAAGCGGCAGTTCGCCGACGACATCCGGCAGCAGACGCTGGAGGAGCTGATTCGCGAAAGCTGGAAGGCGGCGCTCGCGCAGGAGGCGCTTAAGCCGATCGCGGATCCCCACATCCACAATCTCAAGTGGGACGCCGGGACCCCGGTCACCTTCGAGTTCCACGTGGAGGTGAAGCCCGAGCTCACGCTCGAGCGGACGGGCAAGTTCCACCTGAAGCGCACGGTTCCCAAGGTCACCGAAGACCGGGTGCTCGCCCAGCTCAACGAGCTGCGAGAGCAGAAGGCCCCGTGGACGCCCGTCGCGGGGGACAAGCCCAAGCCCAAAGACCTGGTGCAGGTGACGATCGCGACTCGCGAAGGTGAGGCCGTCAAGGATCCCCAACCCTATCAGCTGGTGCTCGGCGAGGGGCGCGCGATCCCGGAGGTCGAAGAGCGAATCATGGGCCTGCTGGCCGGCGAGACGGTCGACGCCACCGTCCGGTTCCCGAGCGACTTCCCCGAGGAGGCGAAGCGGGGGCAGCCGCGCGACATCCGCCTCACGCTGCACGAGGTGAAGCGGCAGCAGCTGCCCGAGCTCGACGACGCGTTCGCCCGCGAGGTGGGGGACTTCGAGTCGCTCGAGGCGCTCCGCAAGGTCGTGCGGGAGGATCTGGAGAAGGAGGCCGAGCGCGAGGCGGACGCCCAGCTGCGCCGGGACCTGATCGACCAGATCGTGCAGGCCAACCGCATCGTGGCGCCGCGACCGTTGGTGGAGCGCGCGCTGGCCGTATACGCCCAGGCCTACGGGATCCCGGAGGACCGCTGGCCCGACTTCGCGCAGGAATTCCGGCCTGTGGCCGAGGCGCAGGTGCGGCGCGACCTGATCCTGGACTGGGTCGTGGAGCACCACGGCCTGCGGGCGACCGAGGCGGAGCTCGAGCAGAGGCTCCAGGAGGTCGCAGCCCGGCGCGGGACGCCGGTCGCGGAGGTGCGCGCCGCCCTCGAGAAGGGCAAGCGGCTGCGCGATCTGGAGCGCGGCCTTACCGAAGAGAAGGTGTTCGCGTTTCTTCTCTCGCAATCCACCGTGGAGCAGACGTGACGACGAGCCAGATTTATCCGCCCTACATTATCGAGCGCTCCAGCCGTGGTGAGCGCACGTATGACATCTTCAGCCGGCTGCTCATGGACCGCATCGTGTTCCTGGGCACGCAGATCAACGACGAAGTCTCGAACATCATCATCGCGCAGCTGTTGTTCCTCGACGCGGACAACCCGGAGCGGGACATCTACCTGTACATCAACTCGCCCGGCGGCCTCGTCTCCTCGGGGATGGCGATCTACGACACGATCCAGTTCCTGCGCGCCCCGGTGAACACGATCTGCATGGGGATGGCGGCCTCGATGGGGTCGTTCCTGCTCGCCGCCGGCCGCAAGGGGAAGCGCCAGGCACTGCCACACGCGCGCATCATGATGCACCAGCCGTCCGGCGGCACGCAGGGCACGGCCGCCGACATCGAGATCCAGGCGCGCGAGATCCTGTACCTGCGCGGCAAGCTCAACGAGCTGTACGCCAAGCATACGGGCAAGTCAGTGGAGCAGATCGAGAAGGACATGGACCGCGACCGCTTCATGTCGGCCGAAGAGGCCAAGGAATACGGGCTAATTGACCACGTAATCGCCAACTTCCAGGAGATCGACGACGGGAAGAAGAAGTGACGGCTTGCGCCGGGCACGCGTCTTTCCCATACTAGGGTCAGATGTCCCACGATAAGCACCTCCGCTGCTCCTTCTGCGGCAAGTCGAAGGACTCGGTCCGGAAATTCATTTCCGGACCGTCCGTCTACATTTGCAATGAGTGCATCGCGCTCTGCAACGAGATTCTCGCGGAGGACGAGGAGCGAGAGGTCTCCGAGGCGATCACGCAGGTCCCGACGCCGGCCGAGATCAAGGACGTGCTGGACCAGTACGTGATCGGGCAGGAGAAGGCCAAAAAGACCCTCGCCGTCGCCGTGTACAACCACTACAAGCGCATCAACTCGCACCAGGGGCGCGAGGTCGAGGTCGAGCTCGACAAGTCGAACATCCTGCTCATCGGCCCGACCGGCGTGGGCAAGACGCTCCTCGCCCAGACGCTGGCGCGCATCCTCGATGTCCCCTTCACCATCGCCGACGCGACCACGCTCACGGAGGCCGGCTACGTCGGCGAGGACGTGGAGAATATTCTCGTCCGGCTGCTCCAGGCCGCGGACTTCAACGTCTCCGAGGCCGAGCGCGGCATCGTGTACATCGACGAGATCGACAAGATCGCCCGCAAGTCCGAGAATCCCAGCATCACGCGGGACGTGTCGGGCGAGGGCGTGCAGCAGGCGCTCCTCAAGATCCTCGAGGGGACCGTGGCGAGCGTGCCGCCCCAGGGCGGCCGCAAGCATCCGCAGCAGGAGTACATCCAGGTGAATACGAAGGACATCCTGTTCGTCTGCGGCGGCGCGTTCGACGGGCTCGAGAAGATCATCGAGTCACGCACCGGGCGGCGCCAGATCGGCTTCACCAAGGAAGAGGTCGCGAAAGGGGAGCCCGAGAAGCTCAAGAAGAACCCCTTCATCGACGTGGAGCCCGACGACCTGCTGCGCTACGGGCTGATCCCCGAGCTGGTCGGCCGGCTCCCGGTGGCGGTGCCGCTCGACTCGCTGGACGAGGACGCGCTCATCCGCATCCTCATCGAGCCCAAGAACGCTCTGTCCAAGCAATACCAGAAGCTGTTCGAGCTCGAGGACGTGCGCCTCACGATCGAGAAGGACGCGCTCAAAGCGATCGCCCAGAAGGCGATCAAGCGGGGCACGGGCGCCCGCGGCCTCCGCGCCATCCTCGAAGAGATGATGACCGACATCATGTTCGACCTG
>QHTS01000180.1 GCA_003220905.1 Gemmatimonadota bacterium
ATGGCCGCGGGGCTCTTCGCCGGAGTGCTGTGGGAATCGTTCAATGCCGTGGCGCGAGGGCGTTGGATCTACACCGTGCCGTTCCTCGAAGACTGGAAGATCTTCGAGATGCCGCTGGTGGGGTTCCTCGGCTTCCCGTTTTTCGCGCTCGAGGTGTGGTCGCTCTATCACCTGCTCGCGGCGCACACGACCCGCCGCACCCTGCTCGGCTCCGGCGCATTCGTCCTCCTCGTGCTCACCGGGATCGACCACTGGACCGTGACCTCCACGACGCCCGCGCTGCGCGATTTGCCGGGTGTGACGAACGGGGTGATCTCCCGATTACGGGCGGCCGGGTGGGAGAGCGTGTTCCGGGTCGCGCATAGCCCGGTTGCGGAGCTCGCCTACCGCGCCAACCTGAGCCCTGAAGACGCACGCGCGGCGCACGAGGCGGCGCGTCTCGTGACACTCCGAGGCATCGGCACCGCGCACGCAGCCGCGCTGATCGGCGGTGGGTTCGCGAGCATCGAGGAGCTCTCCAGCTCCGACCCCGACTCGGTATGGCGGACGGTACGGGGCGGGAGCAGGGGGGGCGGCGCGCGGCCTACGCTCCCGGAAGTGCGTGTGTGGGTGCGCGCCGCCCAACGAGAGACGCCGCCGCGTACCAAGTCTTAAGGAATCAGCAACACCTTCCCTGTGGTCTTTCGTCCTTCGAGCAGCCGGTGCGCCTCCGCCGCCTGCGCGAGCGGGAACTCGCGGTCGATGCGAACGCTCAGTTTTCCGCTCTTGATCCAGTCCAGCACCTCGCCCGCCCGCTCGAGCAGGTCGGCGCGCGTCGCGATATAGTGCGCGAGCGTGGGCCGGGTGAGGAAGAGCGAGCCTTTCTGGCTCAGCCCCTGAGGGTCGAACAGTCCCACGGGTCCGCTCGACTGGCCGTACAGGACCATCATGCCCCGGCGCGCGAGGCAGCTCAGCCCCTTCTCGAACGTCGTCTTCCCGACGGAGTCGTAGATCACCTGCAGCCCCGCTCCGCTCGTGAGACGCTTCACCTCCGACTCGAAGTCCTGCTCGGTGTACAGGATAACTTCGTCGGCCCCGGCCGCTCGTGCCAGCGCGGCCTTCTCACGGGTCGAGACCGTACCCAGCACCCGTGCACCCCGGAGTTTCGCAATCTGACAGAGCAGCAGGCCCACGCCCCCGGCGGCGGCGTGCACCAGGCAAGCGTCCCCGGGCTTCAAGGGGTAGGTCGAGGTCGCGAGGTAGTGCGCCGTCAAACCCTGAAGCATCGCCGCGGCGCCCTGCTTGGCGCTCACGCCATCCGGGAGTGCCACGAGCCGGTCGGCCGGCACCACGGCGTACTCGGCATACGCACCGAGCACGCTCGTGTACGCGACCCGATCCCCTACCTTCGGGTCGGTCACGCCGGGGCCAAGGGCGGTCACGATCCCTGCCGCTTCCTGACCCAACGTGAACGGCAGCGGGACCTTGTACAGCCCCGTGCGCTGGTACACGTCGATGAAGTTCACGCCGGCGGCTTCGATCTTCACGAGGACCTGACCTGGGCCTGGGGCGGCCCGCTCGATCTCCTCGTACCGCAGCGCTTCCTGGCCGCCCGGCGCGTGAACGCGAATCGCTTTCATCGGAGTCCCTCCCCCGACCGCGGACATCCCACGGAACCACCTTGTTCCTGGGTCCGTTTACCTTGAGCACATGAAAATCTCATTCATCGGACTCGGCAGCATGGGCCTGCCCATGGCGCGGCACCTGTTGCAGGCCGGTTACCAGCTCACAGTGTACAACCGCACCCGCGCGCGTGCGGACGAGCTCAAGCAGTTCCACCCCGTCGTAGCCGATAGCCCCGTCACCGCCGGGCGAGACGCCGAGGTGCTGGTCACGATGGTGGCGGACGACGCCGCGCTCGAAGACGCGATGCTCGGCCCCCACGGCGCGCTGGCGGCGCTCCCCCGCGGAGCGATCCACGTTTCCATGAGCACCATCAGCCCCGCGCTGTCCCGCCGGCTCGCCGAGCGCCACCAGGCCGCCGGGCAAACGTACGTCGCCGCGCCGGTATTCGGGCGGCCGGAAGCCGCTGAGGCGAAGAAACTGTGGATCGTGGCCGCCGGGCCCCCGCAGGCACTCGAGCGTTGCGGCCCGGTGCTCGACGCGATGGGCCAGGGCGTGATCGTCGCGGGCGACGACCCGTCGCGCGCCAACGTGATCAAGCTCGCGGGCAACTTCCTGCTCGCGGCGGCGATCGAGGCGATGGGCGAGGCGTTCGCGCTGGCGCGCAAGTACGGCGTCGCGCCTGCCGAGCTGCTGGATATCGTGAACGGCCGGCTGCTCCGCTCGCCGATCTACGACAACTACGGCAAGCTGATCGCCGAAGAGCGCTACGAGCCTGCCGGATTCAAGCTGAAGTACGGCTTGAAGGACGTCCGTCTGGTGCTCGGCGCTGCGGAGGAGGTCGCCGCGCCGATGCCGCTGGCGAGCCTGATCCGGGACCGCTACCTCTCCGGGGTCGCGCGCGGTTGGGGCGACATCGACTGGGCCGGGTTGGCCCGCATCGCCGCAGCCGATGCGGGGCTCAGCCCCCCGCGATCGCCGGGATGACCGTCACCTCGTCGCCGTCCTGGACGGGGGCCGCGAAGCCGCCGCGGAACCGCACGTCTTCGTCGTTCAAATAGAAGTTGACGAAGGGATAGGGCTTTCCCTCCTTGTCGCGGAGCCGGGGCGCCAGAGCGGGGTAGCGCGCGGCGACATCGGCCACGGCCTCGCCCAGCGTCCGGCCGGTCGCCTCGATCGTCCGGGCGCCACCGGTGTGGGCGGCGAGCACCGATGGCAGATTCAGCGTGATGGCCATGTCCGTTCCTCCTCAACGAGAGTCGTCACCTCCCGCAGCCGCGGCGCGATGACCGGGGCTTCGGGGACCGCGCCGTGCACCGCCTCGAGCGTCTTCAAGCCGTGGCCCGTGACGCAGAGCACCACTTCGTCCTGGGGTTCGAGCCGGCCGGCGCGCGCGAGGGCGAGGGCGCCGGCGGCGGTGACACCACCCGCCGTCTCGGCGAACACGCCCGTGTCCTCGGCGAGAAAGCGGATCCCAAGGACGAGCTCCGGATCGCTCACCGCCGCGGCCCAGCCACCGGTCTCCCGCATCGCCCGCGCCGCGAACGCGCCGTCCGCGGGGTTGCCGATCGCGAGCGAGCGGCAGATGGTCTTCGGCACCTCGGGCTCGAGCACGTCTCCACCGCGTTCCACCAGGCGCACGATCGGCGCGCACCCGGCCGCCTGCCCGCCGTACAGCCGCGGCGGCTGGCCCCGTACCAGCCCCGCCTCGAGAAACTCGCCGAACCCCTTTCGCAGCTTCGAGAGGAGCGAGCCGCCCGCCATCGGCGCGACGACCGCCGTCGGCAGCCGCCACCCGAGCTGTTCGGCGATCTCGTAGGCGACGGTCTTCGACCCCTCGCCGTAGTAGCTGCGCAGATTGACGTTCACGATCCCCCAGCCGAACCGGTCCGCCACCTGGGCGCACAGCCGGTTCACATCGTCGTACGTCCCCCGTACCCGAACGAGACGGGCGCCGTACACGCTCGTGCCGATCACTTTTCCCGCCTCGAGCTCGTCGGGGATGAAGATCCACGCCTTGAGCCCGGCCCGTGCCGCGTGCGCCGCGACGGCGTTCGCGAGGTTGCCGGTGGACGCGCAACCGATGGTATCGAGCCCGAAGGCGGCGGCCGCGTTGATCGCGGCGGCCACGACGCGATCCTTGAAGGACAGCGAAGGATGGGACACCGTGTCGTTCTTCACCCACACCCGCGCTACGCCGAAGCGCCGTGCGAGCGCCGGAGCGTCGACCAGCGGCGTGAACCCGGTGTCGAGCGACCACACCGGATCGCCGTCGAACGGCAGCCACTCCTTGTAGCGCCAGAGGGACGGCGCCCGGGCGGCGATGGTCTCGCGGTCTGGCAGCGGACGTCCCGACTCATACACGGGGTCGAGGGGCCCGAGACACTCCTCGCAGATCGCGGTCGGGGCGGCGGCGCGCTCGGTCCCGCAGCTGCGGCAACGGAGCGGCCGGGCGGTGAGCGGCGGGGAAGCGATGGTCGTCGGCATGTGAGCCTCAACAAAAAAACCCCGGCAACAACTGCCGCGGGCGGTCGCTTTTTAGCACCTTGTTTAACGTGGCGGCAATACGCGGCAAATCACCACGAGTCGTCGATTGTCTTGACTAACAATAGTCGCTTGCCATCCAACGTCAACCCGTCAGTCGGCGGGAACCGGTGCCAGCTTCCCCACGAGGCGCCGGATCGCCGCGAGCGCCCGCTCGAGCTCCGCCGGCTCCGTGGCGTAACACAACCGCAGGTGCCCCTCCCCGCCCGGCCCGAACGCCGTGCCCGCAAGCACGGCCGTGTGCTGCTCGGCGAGCAGCCGCTCGGCGAAGGATTTGCACGTGAGGCCCCCCCCCGTCCGCTCCAGCACTCCGCTGATGTCGGGGAAGCAGTAGAAGGCGCCCGCGGCCGACGCGCAGCTGATCCCGTCGATCGCGGTCAGGCCGCGCACCAGCAGATCGCGCTTCGCGCGGAGTCCCGCCACCATGCGAGTGACGGCATCCTGCGGCCCCGTGAGCGCGGCGATCCCCGCGTATTGCACGAAGGTCGCCGTGCAAGAGACGTTGTTGATGATGAGCGTGGTCATCGCGTCGGTGAGCGAGGCAGGCATCACGCCGTAGCCGAGGCGCCAGCCCGTCATCGAGTATCCCTTCGAGAACCCGTCGACGATCACCGTGCGGTCCGACATGCCGGGGAGCGCGGCGATCGAGTCGCGGCGCCCGTCGTAGCGGATCTGCCCGTACACCTCGTCCGAGATGACCCACAGATCGTGGCGTTGTGCCAGGTCCGCGAGCACCGCGAGATCGCGCGTCGTCGCCACGCCACCGGTGGGGTTGTGCGGCACGTTGAGGATGAGCACGCGGGTGCGAGCCGTGATCCGCTCGGCGATCGCCTCCACGTGCGGCGCGAACTCCCGCGTCTCGTCCAACGGGTAGTAGACCGGCCGCCCACCCGCGAAGCGGACGACCGACTCGTAGATCGGGAACCCCGGGTCGGGGCAGAGCACTTCGTCCCCCGGCGCGATCAGCGAGAGCGCCGTGCAGAAGAGCGCCGGCTTCGCCCCGGGCGTGACCACGACGTTCTCGGCCGTGGCGCGGACGCCGCGCGTCGCCAGCGAGCGCGCGATCGCGTCGCGCAGCTCTGGCACCCCCGCAGCGAGCGCGTAGCGAGTGAGGCCGTCACGCAGCGCGCGGACGCCCGCCTCCACCACGTGGGGCGGCGTCGGCATGTCCGGCTCGCCGATCTCCAGGTGCACGACCTTGTGCCCCGCGGCCTCGAGGCGCCTCGCGGCGGCGAGGACCACGTAGGCCTGCTCCGTACCGAGTGTGTCGAGACGTGCTGCCGAGTGCATAGACGATCCCGTCCCGTGATAACGAAACCCCGGGGCGAGCCCCCGGGGTCGGCACTGCCACGCAATTTACGTGCGCGCCTGCGCCGATGCCCTACCCAATCGGGGGGGGCCTATTTGGCGCGCTCCAAATAGGCACTTTGGCGGGGGTCCACGCGCACTTTCTCGCCCTCGGAGATGAACTCGGGCACTTGGATCGTCACGCCGTTCGAGAGCTTGGCGGGCTTGGTGCTCGCCGTTTTCGTGGCCCCGCGCATGACCGGAGAGGTCTGCACGACGATGAGCTCCACGACCGACGGGAGCTCGATGCCCACGGGGCGGCCATTGAGCCACTCGACCTGTATGTGCATCTCCGGCTGCAACCAGTCGGCGTGATCGCCCACCGCCTCGGCGTCGAGGGTGTGCTGCTCGTAGCTCGTCGTGTCCATCACGTGCACGCCACCCTGATCGCGGTACAAGACCTGGAACTCCTTGGTCTCGAGCGGCGCCTCGTCCACAAAATCCGTGGCGGCGAGGCGGGTGTCGAACGTGTTCCCCGTGACGAGGTTCCGCAGCCGCACCTGAACGAACGCCCGGAGGTTCCCCGGGGTGCGGTGGGTGAAGTCCATCACGCGGCACGGCTGCCCGTCGATCATGATGACGTGGCCCCGGCGAATGTCGGTTGCTTTCATGAAGCACGCTCTCCAGAAGAGGCGGGAAGATAAGCCGGATGGAGGGGGAATCAACGGGGCGACCACGGCCCCCCCAGCGACAGCGGCTCCGTCAGATACCCTACCCGCTCCCGCTGCCACCACGCGCCGCCTGCGGCCCGCTCGGTCGGCGTGCTGAAACGGTACCGGTAATAGACGAGCCGCACGTAGCGGGGCGGCCCGCTCGGAAACGGGTTCTCGCCGAGCAGCGTGAGCACCTCGGGCGTCCCTGCGAGCAGGTGTCGCAGCAGGGGCAAGAGCCAGTCCCGGGCGCCCTCCGGATTGAGCGCCGCGAACCACATTTGCCAATCGAGCCGCGGCATGTGCGGCGCCATGAACGGCGGGCGGCGGGCCGGATCGCCGGGCTTCCAGCGGAACCGATACTCGCGCCAGTGCATGCTGTCGGCGCCGCCTTCGATCACGATCTCGAAACGCTCCGTGGTCATCACGCGGAACAAGCCGTACCCGTTCACCGAGCGCAGCGGCGCCACCGCGTCGAGCAGCGGATTGGCGAAAGCCCCTCCCCGCGAGCCGGGCAGGGTCTGTACGATCTCGCGCACGAAGGCCAGCGCGCCGAGCAACGCGAGCACCGGTGCGAGCCCGCGGATCGCATACTGCTTCCAGCGCGGCTCCGGGTCTCCCGCCGCGAGCCGGAGCGGCAGCACCCGCCCCAGCACGGCGTCATCGAGCAGCGACAGGCACAAGACGATTGTCAGCAGGTTGAAGAACCCGTAGTTCCCCGTCAGCGCGATCGCGAGCTGGCCGAAGACCAGGAGCCCGCACGCCGCGGGGCGCGCGCGGCGCCCCCACCCGGTCCACTGCTCGGGAACCACGATGAGCAACGGGACGAGGACCTCGATCGCGATGATCGCGAGCGTCATCCCCCGGTGCATCCACTCGGGGACCCACTGCGCGTACCACGCCGGCCAGGGGGGGAGGGGTTGAGTCCAGAAGTGGTAGTCGAGGGCGGTGAGGTGACGCCACGTGGGGTCGCCGCTCGCCAGCTTCGTGATACCGGACAGGAACATCAACCGGAGGACGAGCGCCCACACGAGCCACCTCACCCCCGCGGACGGCGCGGGCTCGCGCGCCAGGCTGGGCCGCAGCTGGGTGGGCGCGTACAGCACCGCCAAGAGCCCCGTCTCGAGCAGGAGCCCGTCCCACTGGAACCACAGGAAGGTCTGGCCGACCACAGCGAGCGAGAGGTAACAGAGCCAGAGGAGCAGCAGGACCGGCGCCTGGGCGACCCCCGCCACGAGCAGCAGGGCCAGGGCCGCCCCGCCCCAGGCCAGCGCGCGCAGCATCCCGTCGCTCGCGCCCAGCCAACAGACCGTGGGGAACAGCCGGTAGGCCGCGCTCCCGTAGGCGGCGTGCGCCCGCTCGAGGAACCCGCCCGCGGGGAGGATGCCGTGCGCTCCCACGAGGCCCGTGATTTGCAGCGCAAGCGAGACAAACGCGACAAGGTAGACCACGCCGAGCAGGCGGAGGAACAGCCAGCGCGAGAGGACGTAGGTCGGGTGACCCACCCGCGTGGCCAAACCCTCGGTGATATCTGTCGTTGTGCCCTCGCGGCGAAACCGGTAATAATGATGGAGAACCGTGCAATGCCTTCCGGTGTAGCACCTGTCCAACAGACCCCGTTGTCGACGCCCGACACCTGTGATTTACGTCACGCCAGTCCTGGCAGGAGGTTGAGAAAGATGACCCGCAATTGCCGTCGCCTTGCGCGCGGCGCATGGCTCCCGCTCGCGCTGCTCGTCGCCGCAGGGTGCAAACAGGGGCCGTCCCCCGAGGTACAGGCGCGCATCGACAGCCTGTCCCAGGCGTCGTCCCAACGCGACCGGTTGATGCAGGAGGTCGCGGAGAACACCCGCCTCGTGAGCGAGATCAGCCGCGAGCTCGCCAGGGTGAACGTCCCGGCGCGCGCGCTCAAGGTGTCCGGCGAGTCGCCGCTCCGCGCGTCGCGCGACACGCTCATCCAGAAGATCCGCTACATGACCACGCGGGTGAAGGACCTGGAGCCGCGGCTCAAGGAGAGCGAGCAGCGTATCAAGGATCTCACCACCCTCTCGGACAGCCTGCGGAGCGAGCTCGCGTCGACGATGCAGAACCTCCAGGGCGTGATCGCCAATCAGAAGGAGACGATCGACGCGCTCACACTCC
>QHTS01000024.1 GCA_003220905.1 Gemmatimonadota bacterium
CCCGGAGGCCCTGGATGAGGAGGACGACGATCTGCCGTTCTGAACGAGCAGCCCTGCTCGCCCTTGTAGCAGGGCTGCTCGGGGGGCTGGCGCCCGCGGCCGCGGCGCAGGACACGACGCAGGCTCGACCGGATACTTTGACCCCGGTGCCGGACACGTCTCAAGCAGCGCCGGCGCCGGCCCCGCTGGGCCAGTTGCCCGCCACGCACGTCGTGGCGACGGGTGAGACCCTCTGGTCCATTGCTCAGCTGTACTACAGCGACCCGCTCCTCTGGCCCGAGATCTACCGGTTGAACACCTCGTTGATCGACGATCCCCACTGGATCTATCCGGGCGAGGAGTTGAGTCTGGCGTCGGGGAGCGTGGCGACCGTGCCGCCGTCACAACAGGGCCCCGGGGACACGGTGCACGCCGTGCCCGCGCCCGACACCGTCGTCGCCGTCGGGCCGGATACGACCATGCTCGACACGACGGGGGTGGTGGAGGCGCCACCGCTTGCGGCCGAGCCCACCGAGGGCTATCAGACGATCTTCGATCGGCGCCGCACGGCCACGCAGGAAGTCCGGGACGTGCTGCGGGCCTACGCGAACCAGCCGTATCGACCGTTGCGCCGGGGCGAGTTCTACGCGGCGGGCTTCTTGACCGAGCAACAGCGGCTCCCCTACGGTCGCGTGCTCGGCAACACGTCCATCCCCGCCATCCCGCGGCTCACGGACCGCTCGACCGCGATGACGTTCGATCAGATCTCGATCCAGGCGCCGCGCGACGCGTCGTACCACGTGGGTGACTCGTTGCTCATGGTGCGGATCGACCGCGACATCTCCGGCTGGGGCGGGGTCGTCGTTCCGGTCGGCGTCGCGCGCGTGACCGAGCTGCAGCGGCGGCAGGTGCTTGCCGACGTGATCATGCAGTTCGGGCGTATCCACGACGGGCATCTCGCTCTGCCGCTCGAGCCGTTCAAGGACCCGGGCGGGGTGCGCCCGACCCCGGTCGACGGCGGACTCGAGGGCGTGGTGATCGCCGAACGGGATCTCCACGCGCTGGCCGGTCCGCAGCAGATCGTCTTCATCAATCGGGGACGTGCGGAAGGCGTGATTCCCGGCGACGTGTTCGAAGTGTTCCGACCGGCGGCGGGGGTGCCGGGCACGGCGTCCGAGCAGGTGCAGGTGGTGCTCCAGATCGTGCACACGCGCGATCACTCGGCCTCGGGGTTGATCCTGAATATCGGCCACCCCAAACTCGTTCCGGGCATGCCGGTGCGGCTCATCCGGAAGATGCCGTCCTGATCGGCCGCCGGTGACCGCGTCACGCGGCGCCGGCGCTTTCCGTCCCGTGGTCCTCGTTCCGCACTTGATCGCGCTGGGCCTGTACGCACTGGCCGCCGCGCTCGCGTTGGCACCGTTCGCCGGGCTCCGGCCGGCGCCGCGGGCTCTCGGGTTGGGCGTCCCGCTGCTCGGGCTAGCGGCGCACGTGATCGGCGTCGCGCGACTCACCTCCTTTCTCGGCGTCGCCCCGACGCTGTCCATGCTGGCCTTGTTCCTCGTGGCGCTGCAGGCGGCGAGCGAGGGCCTGTTTCGCGCGTCGGCGGTGGGGGTGTTCACTGGGCCGCTCGCGACGGGGCTCCTCGGGCTCGCGTTGCTCATCGGGCTCGCGCCGGAAGCCCCGCCCGCGTCGGGGCGCGGCGCCTGGTCGATCCTCCACATCACGGTCAGCGTGTTCGGCCTCGCCATGCTGGCGCTCGCGTTCATCGCCGCCGCCCTCTACCTGCTCCAGTTCCGCGAGCTGAAGGCGAAGCGCTTCGGGCCGGTGTTCCGATTGTTCCCGCCACTGGAGCGGCTGGACCAGCTGAATCATCTGTCGCTCGTGCTGGGATTCCCCACCGTGACGCTGGGCGTGCTGCTCGGGTTTGGGGTGCGGTACGCCGGGGGCGCGTCGGTCGACGCCGCCCAGGTGGTGTGGGGGATGCTCACCTGGGTCGTCTTGGGATGGGCCGTGGGCGTACGGGTGGTGCGCCACTGGGCCGGTCGGCGTGCCGCGTTTGCGAGCATCGCGAGCTTCGCGGCGGTGCTGCTCGTGTACGTTGCGCTGAAGCTTGCGGCGCCGGGCACCCAGCGGTTTCTCTGAGCGGGGCGACGATGAGCATCACTGTCCTGGGGGTGAACCACCGCACGGCGCCGCTCGAGGTGCGCGAGCGCTTTGCCCACGAGCCGCGCGAAGTGCCGGCGTCACTCGCGCGCGTGCTGGCGGCGGGCGCGCGCGGCGGCGTGCTGCTCTCCACGTGCAATCGCACGGAATTCTACCTCGCCGAGCCGGACGAGGCCGTGCCGGACGCCGTCTGGGCGATCCTGTCGGAGCGCCTCGGCGGCGGTCGCAGCGCCAGCGACTACGGCTACACCCGGCGCGATCGCGATGCGGTGCGCCATCTGTACCGGGTCTCGGCCGGGCTCGATGCCATGATCCTCGGCGAATCGCAGATCCAAGGGCAGGTGCGGGACGCGTGGGAGACGTCGAAGGCCCAGGCGGGGCCCGTGTTACACCGGCTGTTCCAATCAGCCTTGCTCGTCGGCGCCCGGGTGCGCAGTGAGACGGGGCTCGCGACCGGCGCGGCATCCGCGCCCTCCGCCGCGGTGGCGGTGGCGGCCCGGATCTTCACACGGCTCGCGGGCCGCTCGGCGCTGATCCTCGGGGCGGGAGACATGGCGGAGCTTGCAGCAACATGCCTCGCGTCGGAGGGCGTGCGGGTTACGCTGGTGGCCAACCGCACCTACGAGCGCGCCCGCGCGATCGCCGAGCAGCTCGGCGCGCGCGCCCTCACGCTGGACGAGGCGTGGGAGCACTTCACCCACGCCGACATCGTGCTCACCTCGACGGCAGCGCCGCACGCGGTCGTCACCTGGGACCGCGTGGCGCCGGCTGTCGCTCGGCGCCAGGGGCGTCCGCTGTGCATCCTCGATCTCGGCATGCCACGCGACGTGGAGCCTGCGGTCGCCCAGCTCGAGAACGTCTTCCTGTATGACATCGACGATCTCCAGGCCGTCGCAGCGCAGGCCGCGGCCGAGCGCCGCGACGACATTCCCGCGGCGGAGCGCATCGTGGGCGAGGAGGTCGAGCGCTTCTGGGCCTGGTACGGCGGGCTCGTCGTGGTGCCCGTCCTGAAGGAGTTTCGCGAGCGGCTGGACCAAGTGCGCGCCGCCGAGCTGGAGCGCGCGCTGCGCCGCCTCTCGCATCTGAGCCCCGACGACCGCGGGGAGATCGAGCACTTCAGCCACACGCTGCTCAACAAGTTTTTACACCAGCCCACCATCGCCCTCAAGGAGGCCGCGCAGGCCGGGCGCGGCTACGGCATGCTGGAAGCCCTGAAACGGCTCTTCGGCCTGGAGCGGCGCGATGACCCGTAAGGTCCTCGTGACGGGTGGGGCGGGGTTCATCGGCTCCCACGTGGCGGACGCCTACCTGGCCGCCGGGGACGACGTCACCGTGCTCGACGACCTCTCGATCGGGAAGCGGGAGCAGGTCCCGGCGGGCGCGACGTTCGTCCAGGCGGACGTGCGCGCGCCCGCCGCGCGGGAGCTCCTCGCCAAGGGCGGGTTCACCCTGCTCAACCATCATGCGGCACAGATGGACGTGCGGCGCTCCGTCGCGGATCCGCTGTTCGACGCCGAGGTGAACGTGTTGGGCCTCCTCAACCTGCTGGAGGGTGCCCGGCTCGGCGGTGTGCAGCGCGTCGTCTTCGCCTCCTCGGGGGGCACGGTGTACGGCGAGACCGAGCGACTCCCCCTCGTGGAGTCGGCCCCGAAGCTGCCCGCTTCTCCGTATGGCACCGCCAAGCTCGCCTCGGAGTATTACCTCGCGACGTTCTCGCAGTTGTACGGCCTCGAGACTGTGGCGCTCCGCTATGGCAACGTCTATGGCCCGCGCCAGAACCCCCACGGCGAGGCCGGTGTCGTTGCCATCTTCGCGCATCGTGTGCTCGCGGGTCAGCCGTTGACCGTGTTCGGCGACGGCGACCAGACGCGGGACATGGTGTTCGTCCAGGACGTCGTGGACGCGAACCTGGCCGCGAGCCGTGGCGCGCTCCCGCCGGTGGATGGGATCGACGGGCGCGCCTTCAACATCGGGACCGGGGTCGAGACGTCCGTCAATGACCTCGCCGCGACCCTCGTCGCCATCGAGGGCCGCCGATTGGCGATCCAGCACGCCGCCGCGCGCCCAGGCGAGCTGCGGCGCAACGCGCTGGCGGTGGACAAAGCGGCGCACGGGCTCGGGTGGCGCGCGCGGGTCGCCATCCGTGAGGGTCTGCGACGGACGCTGCAATCGTTCAGGGAGGGCTGACAGCGTGCTCTTTCAGGTAGGCCGGGCGGTTCCCACAACGCCCTGGGAGCTGGTCCTCACGTCGAGCCGCGAGACCAAGTTCGTCCTCGCCATCCTCGTCGTGTTTTCCATCGTCTCCTGGTATCTCATCTTCCTCAAGTGGTGGCAGTTCCGCCGGATGCGCCGGCAGGCCGACCGTTTCATGGCCGAGATCGAGCGCGCGACGCGGCTCGACGACGCCTACCACGCCGCCATGCGGCTGCCGGCCTCGCCCTACAACCGGGTCCTGCGCGAGGGCATTCATTTCTTCTCCGAGCTGAAGCCGGGCGGGTTGAAGGAAAACGGGCCGGCCGTGGCGACCCAGACCGCGCTGACCACGACGCAACTCGAGGCGCTGCGCATGGTGCTCGCGAAGGAGGTCGCGGCGGAGCGCGATGCCGCGGCGCGCTTCATTCCTTGGCTCGCGACGTTCGGCTCGGTCAGCCCGCTCCTCGGCCTGCTCGGCACGGTGCTGGGCGTCATGGACGCGTTCATCGGGATCGCTGTCGGTGGCTCCGGCAACATCGCGGCGGTGGCTCCGGGCGTCGCCGAAGCACTGGTCACGACCGTCGCTGGCCTCGCGGTGGCCGTCCCGTCCGTCATGGCCTACAACTTGTTCGTGAACCGTCTCGGCTTGTTCGCCGGCGAGCTGGAAGGATTCGCCCAGGAGATCATCGGCACGATGGCGCGCGAAGGGAGGCTCTAATGGCCGGGCTGCTGGGCGGCGGAGGGGGAGGGCTGCGCGGGCACGGCGAGCTGCCCTTGAACGCCGACATCAACGTCACGTCACTCGTGGATGTGGCGTTCGTGCTGCTCATCATCTTCATGATCACCGCGCCGATCATGCAGGGGGGCGTGGACGTCCGCTTGCCCCGTGCCGAGGCGAAGCCGCTCGAGCCCAAGTCGGGCCTGGTCGTCACCCTCGACCGCGAGGGCCGCATCTTCATGGATCAGGCGGGGCTCTCGTACGCGGATTTCCGGGCCACGTTTCCGGCGTTCGTGCGAACCAAACGCCCCACTGGGGTGTACCTCCGGGCCGACGGTCGGGTCCCCTACGCGGATGTGGTGCAGGTGCTGGCGGCGATCCGTGCGGCGGGCGTGAACGACGTCGGCCTCGTCGCCGAGCCGGAGGTGGTCCAGCGGTGAGACGCGGTTCCCGGGGGTCGGAGAGCGCGAGCGTCGGACTCGTCGGCACCGTCGCGGTGCACGCGCTCGCGGGGCTGTTTCTCGTGGCCGGGGCGGCGGCCGCGCGCAAGCCCGTTCCTCCAACGTATCGTGTGCACCTCGTGGCGGCGCCCGAGCCGACCGAGGACGCGCGCAAGGCGCCGGAGGCGGTGGATCGACCGGCCGAGGCCAAGCCCGCCCCGGCACCGAAGGCCAAGTCGCCGAAGAGCACGGTCGCCCCGGCGCCGCCGCCGCCGGTGGCGGACAACACCAAGCGCGAGGCCGCGCCGCGCACCACGCCCAACGTGGCGCCGCTCCCCGGCGAGAAGCCGTCGACCGGCGCGGACGTCGCCACCGTGAGCACGGAAGGCGTGGAGTTTCCGTTCCCCGAGTACTTGCAGAACATCGTCGCGCAGGTGCTGCGGCGCTGGCAGCGCCCGGTCCAGAGCACTCCCCTCGAGGCGGAGGTGTCGTTCTTCGTGCATCGGGATGGATCGGTGAGCGATCTGCAGTTCATCCGGCGCTCCGGCAACTTCGCCTTCGATCTGGAGGCGCAGGGAGCGGTCGAGGAATCCGGGCGCTTCAAAGCGTTCCGGGCGCTTCCGGACGGTTGGGATGCCGACGTGCTGTTCGTGCGCTTCTATTTCAGCGGGAAGCGCCAGTGAGGCAGCTCCTCCTCGGTCTCGCTGTTCTCTCCCTCGGTGCGACCGTCCGACCGTCCGACGCCCAAGACACCTCCGCCATCGATCGCGGAGTCCGCATCGGCATCATTTACCGGCCCGGGGTGCGCCCGGGCATGGTCGTGTTGCCGGTGCACGCGCCGGCGCTCGATTCGATGCGCACCATCGTGTCGCGCGATCTCGACTACAGCGACCGCTTCGAGCTGATCACGCTGCCCGGGGGTGACTCGATCCGTGTCACGACCGCGGCACCCGGCGCCCGCCCTCCGGCCGCAGGCGGCGCGGGGCGGGGGACCGGGGGCGGAGGCGCAGCGGCCGCGACCACGCTCAACTATCCGTTGTACCAGGCGCTCGGCGCCGACTTCGCCGTCGCCGTCACGCCGGCGCCGGGCGATACCACGATCGTCACCGTGCACGACGTGGCGGCAGGCGGCGTGCGGCGGGAGCTCCGTGCGCGCCTGCCGGCGCTCAAGGACCCCGGGTTTCGCCTGGTGGTCCATCAGCTCGCCGACCGCGTCCTCGAAGCGGCGCTCGGCGTGGGCGGCACCGCCGCCACGCGCGTGCTGTTCGTGCTGGACGGCAAGGTATACACGATCGATCAGGACGGCGCCGACCAGAGGCTCGTGTCCTCGAGCGATCACCAGGCGATGTCGCCCGCGTGGGCCGCGGACGGTCGTCGCTTCGCGTACATGGAGTTTTGGCAGGGTCACGGGAGGCTGTTCGTTCAGGAGGTCGCGAGCGGCAAGCGCGCACCCGTCGCCACCACGGGCCAGGCACTCGACTTCACGCCGGCGTTCTCGCCCGACGGCAAGACGCTCGCGTTCAGCCGCGCGACCGAGGAAGGCACCGACCTCTATACGGTGAACATCAAGGACGACTGCTGCTTACAGCGCTTGACCGTGGGGCGCTTTTACGACAACTTGTCACCGACCTACAGTCCCGACGGCCGGCGGATCGCGTTCGTGTCGACGCGAGCCGGGCTGCCGCAGATCTACGCGATGGCGGCGGACGGGACGGACCAGCAGCTCTTCGCGCCGTTCGACTACGGTGCCACCGGTTCGTCCAACGCGCCGGAGTGGTCGCCCGACGGCCAGACGGTCGCCTTCCACCGCGACGTGGGCGGCACCTTGCAGGTGTTTGTCCTCGATGTGCGGACGCGCGCGGTGCGGCAGCTCACCTCGGTCGGGCGGAACGAAGATCCAACCTGGGCACCCGACAGCCGTCATATGGCTTTTGTGTCGGATCGTTCGGGGTATCGGCAGCTCTGGATCATCGATGTGGAAACCGGCCGCATCCGCCCGCTGCTGCAGAAAAGCGGCGCGCGCCTGCCGGCCTGGTCTCCGCGGTTGCCGGAGACCGCATCGTCGACCCCTTGAAATCGGAGAGGACTTTAACCGATGAAACGCCTACCCTTGCTCCTGCTGAGCGGTCTCGCCGTGGCGGCCATGGCCGCGTGCGGCGGCAAGAAGCCGGAGACGACGCCCGCGCCGCAAACCGCGAACGCGGACTCGGCCGCGGAGGCTCAGCGGTTGGAGGACGAACGCCGGGCCCGTGAGGCGGCCGAGGCCCAGGCGCGCGAGGAAGCCGAGCGGGAGCGCCAGCGGCGGATCGCCGATTCGCTCGCGGCGATCGGCAAGTCGACGGAGGCGGTGCGGACCCTCCTGGCGACGATGATCCACTTCGATTACGACAAGGCGCTCATCCGCGGTGGGGACGCCGGAGTCCTGGACCAGAAGGTGGCGATCCTCCAGGCGAACCCGGCGCTGCGTATTCGCATCAGCGGCCATTGCGACGAGCGTGGGTCCGACGAATACAACCTGGCCCTCGGCAACCGGCGCGCGACGGCGGCCAAGCAGTACGTCGTCAGTCACGGCATCGATGGCGGCCGCATCGAGACCGTGTCGTACGGCGAGGAGCGGCCGCTCGCCTCCGGACACGACGAGGACGCGTGGGCGCAGAATCGCCGGGACGAGTTCGAGATTCTCTCCGGCGGCGAGAGCC
>QHTS01000176.1 GCA_003220905.1 Gemmatimonadota bacterium
TCCGGGGTCGAGACCTTCACGCAGTCTTGCATAAGATAGATCAAGGACGTCTTGCAGCGGTCGACCACGCCCCGCCACCGTAGCGCTGGGCCGCACCGTCCGGGCGCGCCGGGCGAGTGTGCATACCCGGCCGAGCGCATCGAGTGACGGCATCACGCTGGGCGACCCGGCGTCGGGCCGGAGCCCGTCGGCGAAAACGATCACTAGGCGGCGCACGTCGAGGTCCTCCGGTGAGCCACAGGCGCGAGCGCGGCGTAACGGTCCAGAAGCTCGCTGTTCTCGCGCGCCACATCGCGCCTCAGGGCGGAATCTCGAGCCGCGGCGGCGAGGGCGAACCGAGCGGCGTGGTCGTTCACGAGCGCGACGATCGCCTCGGTGTAGCTGCGCGGCTCGTGTGCCGGCACGAGCAGCCCCGTCGTGCCGGCCTGGATGCTTTCGCGGAACCCCCCCGCATCGGCCGCGATCACTGCCGTGCCCGCGGCCATCGCCTCCAGCGCCACCAGCCCGCAGGTCTCCGTGTGCGACGGAAACACGCACACGTCCGCGCTCGCGTACAGCGTGGCGAGGTCTTCCCGAGGCAGGAACCCGAGCAGCCGGACGAACGGCAGCCGGGCCTCGATGCGCTGCGCCTCGGGGCCTTCCCCCGCGACCACGAACGTGGCGCGCTGGCCCAGCGCCGCCCGGGCCTGACGCCAGGCCTCGATCAGCACGCCCAGGTTCTTCTCGTGCGCGAGGCGGCCGACGTGCAGCACGACGACCGTGTCGTCGCCGCCCGCGAGCCAGCGGCGCCAGGAGTGGTCGCGCCGGCCGGGGTGGAAGAAATGCGGATCCACGCCCCTCCCCCACAGAGCCGCGTGCGCGATCCCGCGGCGGACCAGCTCGTCCCGGATCGCCTCCCCCGGCGTGAAGGTCACCCGTATGCACGTGAATGACATCCGGCGGCGATCTGTCGAAGAACTCGGCGACCTGCCGGAACGGCGGCAGGGACATGCGGATGTCGGGGTACAGCGGGAACGCGAGTGACGGGATCCGCAACTCCTGGGGGTCGGAAGATCCCGCCGCCGGATAACGGGTGGCGACGACCAGTGCCTCGTGGCCTTGCGCGCGCAACAGTGAGACGATGCGGCGGACCACGGTCGTCACCCCGTTGACCTGGGGGATGTAGGTATCGGACACCAACCCGATGCGCACGCCAAGACGATGCGCCCGGGGGGTCAAGCACCGGTGACGACGATGTGACGGATTGGTAACGCCTGATCAGGCCGCTACTTCGGCCTCGGGAAAGAACATCCGGATGGTCGTGCCCTCGCCGAGCATGCTGTGCGCTTCCACGCGCCCGCCGTGCGCCTCCACCAGGTGCTTCACGATCGCAAGCCCGAGTCCGGTGCCGCCCTCTTGGCGCGAGCGGCCGGGGTCGGCGCGGTAGAAGCGCTCAAAGATGCGCGGCAGGTGCTCCGGGGCCATCCCCGAGCCGGTGTCGGCGACGGCGACGGTCACCCCACCGGGAGCGGCTTCGAGCGAGACCGTGATCCGGCCGCCGGGTGGCGTGTGTCGCAGGGCGTTGTCGAGCAGGTTGGTCAGCACCTGCCGCAACGCTTCCGGATCGGCCGTGACGTGGTGGACGTCACCCGCCGCCGCCGTGAACTGAATCCGCCGCTCGCGCGCCCGGTCGGCGAATGCGGTCCACGCTTCGCCGGCGAGCCCCCGCACGTCCACCCGCTGCGGATCGGGCTGCCAGCGCCCCGCCTCGATGCGCGACAGGTCCAGGAGATCGTCCACGAGGCGGTGCATCCGGCGCGCGTTGCTCAAAATGGGTCGGGCGAAGCGCTCGGTTTGAGTCCCCGGGCTCGCTTCGGTCGCGAGCGTTTCGGCATACCCCGCGATCGAGGTGAGCGGCGTCTTGAGCTCGTGGGACACGTTGGCGACGAAGTCGCGCCGCACAGCTTCCAGGCGTCGCAGCTCGGTCACGTCGCGGATCACGAGGAGCCCGCCCCCGTTCGGCAGCCCGCGGCCGGTGACGAGCAGCGTGCGCCCGCCGCGCTCGAGCTCATGCGGCTCCGCCTCGTGCCCGGCGAGCACGGTCGCAACCAGGTCGCGCGCCGCCTTCTCGTGGAAGAGCTCGGCCAGCGCTGGAAACGCATCGTCGGGCCCGTACCCCAGGAGGCGCCGGGCCGCCCGGTTGAGGGTGACGATCGTACCGCGGGCGTCCGCCGCCACCACGCCGTCCGCCATGGTCTCGATCAGCGTCCCGGTCTCCTCGCGCTCGCGCACCAGGTCGGTGAAGCGCTGGTCGAGCTGCTCGTGCATGGCACGGAGCGCGACGATGTGCTGGGCAACCTCGGGGACGGTCGAGTCGGGGAACGCCGGCGGCCGGCCGTCGGCGATCGCGCGGGCAGCGCCGCCGAGCTGCACGAGCGGCTTGGCGACCTCGCGGGAGAGCAGCCAGGCCAGCGCGCCGGTGCCGAGGAGCGCGGCCAGCCCCACGAGCGCCACGGTGCCCTGCACCGCGTCCACCTGCGCATCCACGGCGGCGAGGGTGGTGGAGACCCGGACCACGGCGAGCCCGGGGGGGCCGCCGCCCACGGCGACATACATTCGCCGCTCGTTGGTGGACGCGCTGAGACGCTCCGCGCGGCCGACGCCCGCGGACAACGCCTGCTGGACCTCGGGACGCAGCAGGTGGTTCTCGAGCCGATCCAACGACGCGCGGTCGAACTCGGTGTCTCCGCGGACTCTGCCCTTGGCGTCGATGAGCGTCACGCGTCGACCGATGCGGGCGCCGAGCTCGCGAGCGAACTCGGGCCACCGCAGCGAGTCCGCCGGCAGGAGGTCGGCCACCAGGCGGGCTTCGCGCTCGAGGCCCCGGGCCACCTCGTCCTCCAGATGGCGGCCGAGCAGCCGGTCCGCGCCGACGGTGAGCCCGCCGACGGCGGCGGTTACGAGCAGGCTCGTCGTGACGAACAGCCGCGTGGCGAGCTTCACGAGCGCTTGTGGCTGCGCAGCTCGGGGGGCGGACGGCGGAACCGGTAGCCCGCGCCCCGGACCGTTTCGATGCAATCGCCCGCCTTGCCGAGCTTCTGCCGCAGCCGCTGGACGTGCATGTCGACCGTCCGCGTCTGGATATCGGGATGCGCCTGCCAGACTGTTTCGAGCAGCTGGGCGCGGCTCTGCACGCGCCCTTCGCGCTCGATCAAGGTGCGCAGCAGCTTGAACTCGGTGGCCGTGAGCTCGATCTCCGCCGCGTCTACCGTCACCCGGTGCGCGCTCCGGTCCAGCACGATCGGCCCGGCCGTGACGAGGCCGCCGGCCGCGACGGCCGGCGCCGCCAGGCGACGCAGGACCGCGCCGACGCGGAGCACGAGCTCGTGCGGCGAGAACGGCTTCGGGAGATAGTCGTCGGCACCGAGCGAGAGGCCCTTGATGCGGTCCGGCTCGTCCTTGCGCGCCGTGAGCAGGATGACGCCCAAGTCCTTCGTTTCCTCGCGGCGGCGCAGCTCGGCGAGCACGTCGTAGCCCGAGACGCCGGGCAGCATCAGGTCGAGCACCACCAAGGCGGGCCGCTCCTCCCGCGCCGTCCGCAGCGCGTCGCGCCCGTTCGCCGCCGTGATCACCCGATAGCCCGCCTTGGCGAGGTGGTAGGCGACGAGCGCGGTGATGTCGGGCTCGTCGTCGACCACGAGGATGCGGTGGCTCTCCGACTCGGTCATAGGGGTCGGTCCAAGGTAGCGCAACGCGCTCGCCCTCCGCAATTTTCAGCGCACTATGTATGTGCTCTTGGCGCTGCTGGCCGTCCAACAGCCCGTCTCCCCTCCCTCGTCCCCCGTTTCCGACACCGCGCACGTCGTGATCGTCGCCACGACGGACGTGCACGGCCGCGTGCTCGGCTGGGACTACGTGCGGGATGCCGCGGCGCCGGGGGGACTGTCGCGCGCGGCGACCACGGTCGAGACGCTGCGGGCGCAGTATCCGGAGCAAGTCGTGCTGGTGGACGCGGGCGACCTGATCGAAGGCAACGTGTTCGCCGGGTACTTCGCCGAACGGGACTCGCAACGCCCCCATCCAGTGGTGGATGCGCTCAACGCGATGCAGTACGACGCCGCCACTCCCGGGAACCACGAGTTCGACTTCGGGCCGGCCGTCCTGGCGCGAGCCACGGGGGACGCCACGTACCACTACGTCTCCGCCAACATCTTCAAGGGCGCGAGCGACACGCTCGTGTATCCCTCCCACGTCGTTGTCACGCGCGCGGGCGTGAAGATCGGGATCACGGGTCTCACGACGCCCGGCGTGATGGTGTGGGACCGGAGCCGGCTGGGCGCGGGGATCCGGGTGCGGCCGATCGCGGAAGCCGCACCGCTCGCCCTGCGTCGCCTGGATCTCGCCGGCGTCGATCTCAAGGTCGTGCTGATCCACAGCGGCCTCAACGAGCCGTCGTCCTACGACACGGCGGGTGTGGGCGCCGAAAACGCCGCGCTTGGGCTCGCGAGCATCCCGCTCCCCGCTCCCCGACCGGACCTCGTGATCGTGGGGCACAGCCACAAGGAGATGCGCGACTACGTCGTGAACGGCGTGCACTTCGTCCAGCCCAGGAACTTCGCGCTCAGTCTCGCGGTCGTGCACGTCTCCCTCGTGAAGGAGACGAGCGGGTACCGGGTGGTGTCGATGCGCCCGGAGCTGATCCCGCTCGCTTCCGTCGCCGAGCAGCCGCGGTTCGTGCGGCGCTTCACCGCGGCGCACGAGCGGGCCCGCGCCTGGGCGGCGACGCCGCTCGGGACTGCGGGCCCGGGGTTTTCCGCCCGGTACGGGCGCGCGGAGGACACCCCGCTCCTCGATTTCATCAACGAAGTGCAGCGCCGTCGTGCCGGCGCCGATCTCTCGGCCACCGCCGACTTCGAGCTGGGCGCGGGCCTTCCGGAAGGCGAAGTGCGGGAGCGCGATGTGTCCGGGATCTACCCCTACGAGAACACGCTGCGGGCGGTCCGCATCGCCGGCGACCAGCTCAAGGCCTACCTCGAGCAAGCGGCTCGGTACTTCCGCACCTATCAGCCGGGCGCGCCGCTGCTCAACGACAGCGTCGCGGGCTTCAACTTCGACATCGTGAGTGGCGTGACGTACACCATCGACTTGACGCAAGCACCGGGACGCCGTATCCGCGGGCTCGCGTTCCGCGGTCGCGCCGTTGCGCCGGCGGACAGCTTTACCCTGGCGCTGAACAGCTACCGCCAATCAGGTGGCGGCGGCTACACCATGCTGCAGGGCGCGCGCGTCGTGTACGACCGGGGCGAGTCCATCCGGGATCTCCTCGCTGCTGAGATCCGGACCCGCCGGCTCCTGACCGCGCAGGGCGTGTCTTCGCCCAACTGGTCGGTGGGGCCGGCCGAAGCGCGAGCGGCCCTGCGCCAGGCGTTCACCCCGTCCGTGGTCGTGGTGCCGCGGCCCGACAGCACCCTGCTCCGGGTGCTGGCGATCAACGACTTCCACGGGGCGCTCGAGCCGCAGGTGTGGCCCTGGTCTGCGGCACGGCCGGTGGGCGGGGCGGCGGCACTCAAGCCGTGGCTCGACAGCCTCGCGCGGGGGTGCTTCTGCGCCACGATCCGGCTCGACGCCGGCGACGAGATGCAGGGGACGCCGGTCTCGAACTTCAACTTCGGCCGGCCCGCGATCGCCGCGCTGAACGCGCTCGGGATCGACGCGGCGGCGATCGGCAACCACGAGTTCGACTGGACCGTGGACACGCTGCGCGCCCGGATGGCGGAGGCGCACTACCGTTTCCTCGCGGCGAATATCACCGATTCGGCGGGCACCGCCCGGCCGGACTGGGCGGAGCCGTTCACCGTGATCGCGCGCGACGGGGTGCGCGTCGCGGTGATCGGGCTCGCCTTGCCGGCGACGCCCGAGACCACGTCGCCGCGGAACGTCCGGGGGCTCGCCTTCGGCGACGGGGCGCGGGCCGTGCGCCGCGTGCTGCCGCAGGCGCGCGCCGCGGGCGACTACGTCATCGTCGTGGCCCACGTGGGCGCGTTTTGCGACGGCGACGGCGCGGCGGCGCCTCTCGGACCCGCCGCCTGTCACGGCGAGATCATCGACCTGGCCCGTGGCCTCGACTCGGGCTCCGTCGACCTGATCGTGAGCGGCCACACCCACTCGCTCATCAACACCGTGGTGAACGGGATTCCGATCGTGCAGGCGCGCTCGTCCGGGGCCGGGATCGCGGTGGTGGACTTCGTGCGCGTGAGCGGGGCGGGCGTTACGCGGCGCGAGGCGCGGGCGCGCATCGAGACGCCGTTCGCGGACCGCATCCGCCTGGACCCCGCCCTCGTGGACGCGCTACGCTTGAGCCAGGCGTCCGTCTCGGTGCTCACCGACCGGCCGGTGGCCCGATTCGGAACGGAGCTGCGGCGGACGGGCGCCGAACATGGCCTCGGCCGGCTCATCGCGGACGCACAGCGCAACATCGCCAAAGCCGACGTCGCCCTCGTCAATAACGGCGGCATCCGCGCCGACGTCTCGGCCGGGTTGGCGACGTACGGCGACCTGTACCGGGTCGAGCCGTTTCAGAACCGGCTCATGCGCCTCGCCGTGTCGGGCGAAGTGTTGAAGCAAGCGCTCGAGCACGCGCTCACGGGCGACGGTCCGGACGCGCACGTCGCGGGGATCGTGGTGTGGTACGACGCCGGCAAGCCTGTCGGCCGGCGTATCAAGAAGCTGCAGCTGGCGAACGGCAAGGACGTGGACGACGGACGGACCTACACGCTGGCCGTGAGCGACTTCCTCGCGGCCGGGGGCAGTGGCTACGTGATGCTCACGGGCAAGCCGTCGGGAGAAGTGGGCGTGACCGACCTGGACGCGCTGATCCAGTACCTCGCGGTGCTGCGCCAGCCGATCTCCGCCCCGGATGACCGGCGCTTCTATAGAGAGGGAGGTGGCCACTGATTCGCGTCTTCGTGAACGAGCGGCCGGTGACCGTGGCGCCGGGGGCGAGCGTGCGCGACGCCGTCGCGGTGCTCGACCGCGAGCTCGCCGACCTCGTGGGACGCGGCGTCGCCTACGTGACCGACGGCGTCGGCAGGCCGGTGGACGCGGGCGAGCGGGTGGGCGAGGGGGGAGCCATTTTCCGCGTGGTGGTGAGCGCCCGCCAGGGCCCGCCCCGCCTCACGAAGCAGGCGCTGCGTCGTTGGCCGAAGGCGGAGCTGCACGTCCATCTGGACGGCTGCCTCCGCCCCGCGACGATGCTCGAGCTGGCGCGGGCGCAGGGGATCCGGCTCCCGGCGGACACGCCCGATGGCCTCGCCCAGGCGCTGTACGTGAAGCACGCCAAGAGCCTCGAGGAATACCTCACGAAATACGAGGTCACGCTCTCGGTCATGCAGACGGCGGCGGCGCTCGAGCGGATCGCCTACGAGTTCGTGCTGGACGCGGCGGCCGACGGGCTTCGCTATGTGGAAGTGCGCTACTCGCCGCTCCTGCACCGGCCCGCGCTCACCCTGGCGCGGGCGATCGAGGCCCCGCTCGCCGGGATCAAGCGCGGCGAAGCGGAGACGGGCACCAAGGTCGGGCTGATCGTGTGCGGCATCCGCACGCGGGCGCCCGCGGAGTCCCTGGAGCTGGCGCGCGCCGCGGCGGGTTACCGGACGGCGGGTGTCGTGGCGTTCGATCTGGCGGGCGCCGAGCGGGGCTTCCCGGCGCGCGACCATGCGGCCGCGTTCGCGTACGCGGCGCAGCATGGCATGGCGTGCACGTGCCACGCCGGGGAGGGGGACGGACCGGATTCCATCCACCAGGCGCTGCACCAGTGCGGGGCCCAGCGGATCGGCCACGGCACTCGGCTTGGGGAAGATCCCGCGCTGCTCGCGTACGTCATCGAGCGCAAGATCCCGCTCGAGATGTGCCTCACGTCGAACCTGCACACCCACACGGTGGCCTCACTCGCCGAGCATCCGTTCAAGCGGTATCTCGACCAGGGCGTGGTCGTGACGTTGAACACCGACGGGCGGCTGGTGGACGGCATCTCGCTCACCGACGAGTATTTCGTCGCCCAGAGTGTGTTGGGCCTGACCAAGGCGGACCTCGCGCGCGTCGTGCTCAACGCGTGCGAGAGCGCGTTTCTTCCGGAGTTCGAGAAGGTGGCGTTGGTGTCCCGCGTGCAGAGCGAATTGGAGGCTCTCTAGTGTCGCTGCGCCGTACTGTGGCGGCGTTCGTCGTCGCCTTCGTGTGCGTGCTCGCCGTCTTCACGCTGCCGCGCTTCGTGTGGAATACGGTGGAGGGAGCCGTTCGCCAGCAACCCAAGGCCGACACGACGCAGGCGGTTCCACCTGCCACCGCGCCCCAGGCGCCGCTGGCGGCGCCCCGCTCGATTCCGCAACGGCTCACCGGGATATTCGGGATCGCGCTCATTCTGGGAATCGGCATCGCGTTGTCGCGCAACCGCGGGGCAATCAGCTGGCGGGTCGTGGGGTGGGGGGTCGGCCTGCAGCTCGTGTTTGCGATCTTCGTGCTGCTCGTCCCGTTCGGCCAGACCCTGTTCACGCAGCTCGGCGACTTTGTCAAGGCGATCTTGAGCTTCTCGTACAAGGGGTCCGAGTTCGTGTTCGGGGAGCTCGGCAAGCAGCACTCGAGCCTCGGCATCGTGTTCGCGTTTCAAGTGCTCCCTGCGATCATCTTCGTATCGGCCTTGTTCGCGATCCTGTATTACCTCGGTGTGATGCAGCTCGTCGTGAAGGCGTTCGCGATCGCGATGAACAAGGTGATGCGGGCGAGTGGCGCCGAGAGCTTGAACGTCGCCGCTTCGATCTTCATGGGCCAGACGGAGGCGCCGCTCACCATCCGCCCGTTCCTCCCAGGTATGACGCGCTCAGAGCTGATGACGGTCATGACCGCGGGGATGGCGCACGTGTCGGGATCGATCATGGCGGCGTACATCGCCATGGGCATCGAGGCGCGGCATCTGCTCACGGCCGTGATCATGACGGCGCCGGGGACCATCATGATGGCCAAGATCCTGGAGCCCGAGACCGAGACGCCCCAGACGCTCGGCGGCGTGCGCGTCGAAATCCCGCGCACCGACGTCAACGTGGTCGACGCGGCGGCCCGCGGCACCACCGACGGGCTGCACCTGATGCTCAACGTCATCGCGATGCTGGTCTCCTTTATCGCCCTCGTCGCGCTGGTCAACGGTGGCTTCGGGTGGGTGCACGGCCATGTCGCTTGGTTCCCGGAGAACATCCAGACCGTCCTCAGCTGGATCTTCCGGCCGATCGCGTTCGCGATGGGCGTGCCGTGGCACGACTCGGGCACCATCGGCAGCCTGCTCGGCGAGCGCATGGTCCTGAACGAGTTCATCGCGTTCAAGGACCTGGCGGACCTCAAGAGCCATCTCGACCCCCTGTCCTTCACCATCGCGACCTTTGCCCTGTGCGGGTTCGCCAACATCAGCTCGGTGGGCATCCAGATCGGCGGCATCGGCGCGCTCGTTCCGGATCGCAAGCACGACCTCGCTCGCCTCGGCTTCCGCGCGATGATCGCGGGGACGCTGGCGAACTTCCTGTCGGCGACGCTCGCGGGGATCCTGCTTTGATTGCGGAGTGCGGATTGCGGATTGCGGAATGGCCGCCGTGGACTCCGAACTGATCCGGCGCGCCGCGGACGCCGTAGCCGAGCGGCTCGGCAGCTTGCGCCCACGCGTGGCGATCATCTTGGGCTCCGGGCTCGGTGCCGTCGCCGACGCGGTCCAATCCGCAATCCGCATTCCACAATCCGCAATTCCAGGCTTCCCCGAGCCCGGCGCCCCGGGCCACAAGGGCGAGCTCGTCGGTGGGACGCTCGAGGGCGTGCCGGTCGTGGTGCAGAGCGGTCGCTTTCATTTGTATGAAGGTCACGCGCCCGACGTCGCCGCGCTCCCGACGCGCGTGTTCGCCAGACTCGGCGTCACCACGCTCGTGGTCACCAACGCGGCGGGTGGCATCCGTCTCACCTTCCGCCCGCCCACGCTGATGCTCATCGCGGACCACATCAACCTGATGTTCAAGAACCCGCTCGTGGGTCCGGTGGCGGAGGGGGACGAGCGCTTCCCCGACATGAGCGATCCGTACGATCCGGCGCTCCGCCGGCTTGCCCGCGACGTGGCGCGAACGGAGCGGATCCCGCTGGAAGAGGGTGTATACGCCGGCCTGCTCGGGCCGTCGTTCGAGACGCCGGCGGAGATCCGCATGCTCCAGCGGCTCGGGGCCGATGCCGTGGGTATGTCCACGGTGCCGGAGGTGATCGCGGCGCGAGCCCGGGGCGTGCGCTGTCTCGGGTTCTCGAGCATCACGAACGTGGCGGCCGGGCTGTCGGCGCAGAAGCTGTCGCATCTCGAGGTGCTCGAGGCAGGGAAGCAGATCTCAGGTCAGCTCGAGCAGCTCATCAGGGGGGTGCTGCAGCGCCTCTAATGCCCGGGGAATCCATCGGCGCATAGACCGCCACCTCCGACCCTTCGGCGAACACCACGCCCGCCGGTTGGGCCCGATTCAAGAACTCCCACTCGGCCCCGTAGAGAGACCCAAAGTCAAAGCGGTAATCGACGGCGCGGATCTGTCGCACCGCCCACGCCTGATGGGCGACGCGGAATACGCCGAGCTTACCGTCCGGCCGCGTGCGGCAGGCGAAGGCGCGCTCGATGAAATAGTGCTCCGACGAGTCCGGCGGCGGCACCACCGCGGCACGCGAGCCGGTCACGCTCACGTGCCAGCCGAACGCCGCGGGCCCCACCCCATACTCCGCGCGCACCTCGCCGTGCCGATCCACCACCCGGCTGCGGATCGGCGTGGGCCAGAACGGCTCGCCGTAACGCAGCCGGCCGACCGCGGCGATCAGCCGGCTCGGCACGAACTGGCGGACGAACCATACGCCCGGCTCTCCCGCGGCGCGCAGGTACGTGCGGAAGTTGACCTGGGGATGCGCCGTGAACCCCGGGATGCGCCACCCCTTGATGCGAACGTCGAGCATCTGCAACGCGACGAGGCTCACGTGCGTCCGGCCGTTCCAGCGGTCGGGCTCGACCTCCGGCGGGATCGAGCGCCGAATGAGGTCTTCCGGCGCCTCGAACGTGAGGAGGATGATGTGCGACCAGCGGGCAGCGAGAAACGGACGGGGCGTCACTTGTGATCGTGGTTCGGATCGCTAGTAATATGGCGTCCCGACACGGAGGGATCGATGACGAGCCCGGTGACTCCTGAAGGGCGCATGCGAATCGCCAAGATGATCCACGGCGCACTGATGGCGGGCGTCGCGCTGTTCTTGCTGGTGACGGGGTGGGTGCATCGCGTCACGCCACCGGCTCCCGTGCCGGTGATGGTGGATGACCAGCCAGTCCCGGCTCATCGTGCGCTGGGCGGTAGTGGAAAGTGGGTGCCTCGTGAATGGGGTGCTCTGGTTCATCAGCCGCGACCGCGTCTCGCTGGCGGCTGCCGTCGCAGGTCTGGCCATCCTGCTCGCACTTCGACCGAGTCGGTACCTGGAGAGCTAGAGCCCTATGAATTGGCCGTTTTTGACCACCGATCCGGATTCGTCATGATGTACCGTCGGGCGCGATACAGTTCGCCGTCGGTCCGGACGATGCGATCGTAGTAGTTGCGCTGCCAGATGGATTCGCCCGGAGTACGTCGACGATCGTTGATTCGCTTCGTAGTCGCCGACTTGAACGAGCGTACGATCGCTCCAAGCGAGCCGGACGCGGGTGCGGAGTCCCGAGTGATCGACGACATTCGCGCGCTGAGGTAGGGGCGCAGCATGCTGCGCCCCTACATTGCGCTGATTCCGGCTCTCGCCGATCACAATGACTCCGTGCATGTGGTCTGGCATGACAACGAACGCGTCCAACGTAACAGTAGGGAAATGTTGGGGAATCTCGCACCAACACTGACGCGCGACACGTCCGGCGTAGCTGAGGCACATGCGCCCGTCCACGACCTCCCCGAAGAGGGGGACGCTCCCTCGTACGCGAATCGTCACGAAGTACGTCCCCGGACGCGCGTAATCGAACCCCTGAAGCCTCAATGACCGCCGCTGATTCGCGACTCGAAGGGGAACTCGCTCGCTGCTCACGAGCCAACCGTAGCGGTCGCTCTATTGGAGCGGACATCCTCCTGTCGCGTTCCGCATCTTTTCTACTCCATTATCCTGCTCTGTATTACAGCCCGTCCGCCGGCGGTCGCGGGGGCGCGGGCACGAAGTGGTTCAGGGGGCCGTGTCCCCGCCCCAACCCGGGCGCGGCGGCCATCGCCCGGTGCACAAAGTCGAGCGCGTCTTCCACGGCGCGCTCGAGGGGGCGACCGAGCGCCAGACCCGCGGCGACGGCGGCGGAGAGCGTGCAGCCGGTGCCGTGCGTCGAGGTCGTCTCGAGCCGCGGCCGGGTGAAGCGTCGGGCTGCCCCGTTCGCGACCAGCACGTCCACCACCTCGTCGCCGGCGAGATGACCACCCTTCACGAGCGCCGCCCTCGCTCCGAGCTGCACGAGCGCCCGGCCGGCGCGCTCCATGTCGTCGGGTGTGCGGACACGACCGCCCACGAGCACCGCGGCTTCGTCGAGGTTCGGCGTGACGAGTGCGGCGAGCGGCACGAGCCGCCGCACGATCACCCGCTCGGCGTCGCGGTCGAGCAGGCGATCGCCCGACGTCGCGACCATCACGGGATCGAGCACATAGTTCGGGAGCCGCCGCCGCGCGATGCCGTCGGCGACCGCTTCCACGAGAGGGGCGGAGCCGAGCATGCCCGACTTCACCGCGACGGGCGGCAGGTCGTCGGCGAGCGCGTCGAGCTGGCCGGTGACGAGCTCGACCGGGACCGGCTCCCACGCCCGAACCCCGAGCGTGTTCTGGGCCGTGACGGCGGTGATCACGCTCGTGCCGAACACGCCGAACTGGTGGAACGTCTTCAGGTCGGCCTGGATGCCGGCGCCGCCGCCCGAGTCCGATCCCGCGATGGTGAGGGCGA